>NZ_JBEZVK010000045.1:0-57595 GCF_040636955.1 Streptomyces sp. NPDC032472 | reverse complement strand
GACCTCGATGAGGTACGGGCGGCCCAGCTCGGCACCCTTGCGCAGGGCGGCCAGCAGCTCCTCGCGGGTGGCGGCCTTGGTGGCCTCCACGCCGGCGGGCCGTGCGCCCGCCGGGCCCGGCGACAACGGCTGATCCGACCCTCCTGACGCGGCCCGCAACGGGGCCGGCGGGAAACCCTCTTCACCCAGGAAGTGAGCACTCACATGGCCGACACCGCCGACACCGCCGACCAGAAGAAGTCCGACCGCCGTCGCCGCCGGGCGCGGCTGCTGCTGCCGCCCGCGTGGTGGCCGTTGCCCGCCGCCGCCCTGCTCGGGCTGGCCGCGGGCGGCGCGTACGGAGTCCTCAAGGCGCCCGAGTACGCCGCGACCAGCTACGTCGTGGCCGTCCCCGACGACACCACCGAGCCGGCCACCGCCCTCGGCTTCGCGCAGGCGTACGCCCGTATCGCCACCAGCAGCTCCACCCTCGCGTACGCCCAGCCCCGCGCCGGCATCGACGCCCGCCGGCTGCGGACGCACGTGCGGGCCGAGACCTCCCCCGAGTCCCCGATGATCGCCGTCACCGGCACCTCCCGCAGCGCCGCCGAGGCCGCCGACATCGCCAACGCGGTCGCCGACGCCCTCTCGCTGAGCAGCAACCAGGCGGCCAGGAACACCGGTGTGCAGCTGATCCTGTTCAGCCAGGCCGTCGCCCCGGCCGAGCCGGCCTCCCCCTCGGCCCCCGTCAGCGGCGCGGTCGGCCTGTGCGCCGGCGGCCTGCTCGGCGGGCTGTGGCTGCTCGCCCGACCCGGCCGGGCGCGGCGCCTGCAGGACACCGCGGCAGGGGAGGCCGAGGAGACGAGGGAGACCAAGGAGATCAAGGAGGTCAAGGAGGTCGAGGAGTACGCCTCCCTGCCCGCCCAGGGTGAGCACGGCGGTCACACCGAGGCCAAGGAGAAGGAGTCCGTGCGATGACCACGGGCTCCACCGGGGCCCTGTCGGTGACGCTGTGCCGCGACCCCCGGCAGTTCGCCGCCCTGGAAGAACCCTGGAACCGGCTCTTCCGCTCCTGCCCCACAGCCACCCCGTTCCAGAGCCACGCCTGGCTCCACTCCTGGTGGCTGTCGTACGGCCGGGACGGGCGGCTGCGCCTGGTGCTCGTGCGCCGCGACGGGGAACTCGTCGGCGCGGCCGCGCTGACGCTCGTCCACCGGCCGCTGCCGCTGCTCGTACCGCTCGGCGGCGGCATCACCGACTACTTCGACGTCCTCGTGGCCGCCGACCACGCCGAACAGGTCGTCCCGGCACTGGCCCGCGGCCTGCACCAGGCCGCCCGCGGCGCCGTCGTCGACCTGCGCGAGGTCAGGCCCGGGGCGGCCGCCGAGGCGGTCTACGACCAGTGGCCCGGCGCCCGCGCCAAGCTCACCGACTCCACCTGCATGGAGCTGCCCGCCCTGCCGTTCGACGAGCTGGTCAAGCGGATGCCGGCCTCCGGGGCCCAGCGGGTGCGGGCCAAGCTCCGCAAGACCGACGCGGCCGGGATCGAGGAGCACGAGGTCACCGAGCACGAGGTGCCGCGCGCTGTACGGACGCTGCTGCGGCTGCACGAGAAGCAGTGGCGCGGCCGTGGGGTGACCCCGGAGCACCTCAAGCCGCGCTTCGCCGAGCACCTGACCCGGGCCACCCGGCGGATGGTCCGGGCCGGCGAAGGACGGCTCACCGAGTTCCGGCTCGACGGGAAGGTGGTCGCCGCCAACGTCACCCTGCTGTCGGGCGCGCTGAGCGGCGGCTACCTCTACGGGGCCGACCCGGACCTGCGGACCAGGAAGGTCGACGTGGCGACGCTGCTGCTGCGCTACGAGGCCGGCCGCGCGCTGGCGGAGGGCCGCCCCGTGGTGAGCTTCCTGCGCGGCAGCGAGCCGTACAAGAACCACTGGCGGCCCGACACGGTCGTCAACCAGCGGTTCCTGATGGCCCGTTCGGCGCTCGCGCCCCTGCTGCGGCTGCACGAGTCGCAGGTCGCGGGGCGCGAGCGGGCGGTGGACGCGCTGCGCGAGGCGCTGCCCGCCGCCCGGGACTGGCGGGCCCGGCTCAACGAACTGCGGGTCCGATGACGGCTCTACCAGGGCCAGAAGCCGGAGTCCGCACCCCAGTTGAGGGTGATGCAGACCGACTGCTTGCCGACCAGCTTGGAGAGCCACTCGCCGACGTTGATCGGCACGCACCACTGCGTGCTGTTGACCGGCGAGGGCCGCTGCGGGCGGGGCGGCGGGGACGGCTGCGGCTGCGGCTTGGGCACGACCGGGCTCGGGACCGGGCTCGGCCTGTGGGGCGAGGCCGACGGCGAGGGCACGGGCGCGGGCTCCGGGGCGGGGTTCTCGGGGCTCGGCCCGACCGGGACCGGCGCCGGCTCCACCGGGGCCCGGCTCGGCTCGACGGGTACGGGCGTCGGCTCCGCCGGGAGCGGGGACACCGGGGCGGGCACCTGGGGAGAGGGCACGGCCTGCGAGGGCTTCGGCACGGGGATCCCGGGCAGCGGGATCTGCGGCGTGGGCACGGCCGGCGTCGGCACGACGGGCGTGGGCACCACCGGGGTGGGCACGACGGGCGTCGGGACCACGGGCGTCGGCACGACCGGCGTCGGGACCACGGGCGTCGGGACCACCGGACCGGGCACCTCCGGCATCAGCCTCTTGCGGAACGCCCACGCCGACTTCGGGTTCTGCTTGCACTGCCACACGCCGTGCGGGCAGTAGTCGGTGATGGTGTGGTAGACCGGCTTCTGCTCGTCGATCCACTGGAGCATGCGCCGCACGTACTCGGGGTTGTCCCCGCGCCGGAACAGTCCCCACTCCGGGTACGAGACCCGCTTGCCGTGTGCTTTCGCGAAGTCGACCTGGTGCTGGAGCCCGTACGGCTGAGTGATCATGTCGTCGAAGGTGCGGCCCGGACCCTGGTCGTACGAATCCATGCCGATGATGTCGACCACGTCGTCGCCCGGGTAGCAGCGGGTCCACCCGATCGCGTCCTGACCGCGGTTGGGGGCGAAATCGAACGAGAACTCCTGCCCGGGAACGGAGCGCATCGTGTTGACGATGCGCCGCCAGTACGCCTTCCAGCGGTCCGGGTCCGGCGCGCAGCGGTGGGTGTAGGTGACCCCGTTCATCTCCCAGCCCAGCACGATCACCGTGTCCGGCACGCCCAGCTGCACCAGCCGCTCGGCGAGCCGCCTGAAGTGGTGGTCGTACTCGCCGTCCGCGCCCGCCCGGATCAGCCGGGCGACCTGGCCGTCGGGCACCCTGCCCTCGTTGCGCTCCTGCATGGGCACGTTGAGGACGAACATCCGGCCCTGCTTGGCCTGGCGCCACTCGGCCCAGTCCTCCAGGAAGCCGACGCCGCCCTCGATGCCGGCCCACCGGTCGCCGGGCAGATACGTGTGGCCGACCCGGATCTCCCGGCCGCCGAGCCAGCTCGACAGGAACGGGATCCGGGCGACCCCGCGGCGCCCGTAGTCGAGGTAGGCGCCCATGGCGGTGTCCGGCGGTGTCTGCGGCTGGTCGTCGTCGGGGGCCGCGAGGGCGGCACCGGTGGCGAGCAGCCCGGCCGTGACCGTACCGATGCAGGTGCTCGCCAGGCGGCGGTGTGGTCTGGGCATGGCATCTCCCGGGCTCTCCTGAATCGGTGTGCTTGTCACAGACGTTAGGCATCACATCCGACGAATGGCCTGTCCGGTGACAGCCCGTGTAGGCCATTCGCAGTTGCGCACCCTCCCCGCTTGGTCCGACTAGGTGAAAGACACCGTTTCCATGTACGAGTTCGCCGGCCACGTGCCCGCTGTTGTGCTCAGACTCGACCGGAATCCGTTCCACCACGGAACCCTCGGCGCCGTCAGATCCCTCGGTCGCAAGGGCGTGGAGGTCCATGCCGTCGTCGAGGCCGGGGGAGGTCCCATGGGGCGCTCGCGGTACCTGCACGCCGTACATCCCGGTCCGTCGGGCGGGTTGGACCCCGAGGCGCCGGAGGCGCTGCTGGAATGCCTGGTCGGGGTGTCCGAGCGGATCGGCCGGCCGGCGGTGCTCGTCGCGATGGACGACCTGAGCGCCATCGCCGTCGCGCGGATCGCGCCGATGCTCGCCGGGCGGTTCCGGATCCCCCATCAGCCCGACGGGCTCCCGGCGCGCGTGGCCGACAAGGCGGAGCTGTCGCTGCTGTGCGCGCGCTGGGACATCCCGCACCCGGAGACCGCGATCCCGGCCGGCGGGGCCGAGGCCGCCGAGGCCGCCTGGCGCCTCGGCCTGCCCGCGGTCGCCAAGTGGAGCCGGCCCTGGCTGCTGCCCACGGAAGCCGGACTGCGCAGCACCACCCTCGTGCACACCGCCGCCGAGGCGCGTCGGCTGTACGAGCGCTCCGCGGAGGCCGGGAGCCGGCTGCTGCTCCAGCGGTTCCTGCCGGCGGGCACCGACACGGACTGGTTCTTCCACGGGGCCTTCGCGCGGGGCGGGCGCCCGCTGCTCGCGGGATCGGGCCGCAAGGAGCTGTCGTGGCCGGTGCGCACCGGGCTGACGGCGGTGGGGCGCTGGCTGCCCGACCCCGCGGTGGAGGAGGCCGGGCTGCGGATCGCCGAACGCCTGGGTTACCAGGGGATCCTGGACCTGGACTTCCGCCGCGACGAGAGCGGCTGCTTCCGGTTGGTGGACTTCAACCCCCGGCCGGGGGCGCAGTTCCGGCTGTTCACCGACGCGGGCGGGCTGGACGTCGTACAGGCCCTCTACCTGGACCTGACGGGGCAGCGGGTCCCGCGGCCGTCCGGCGGGCCCGGGCGGGTGTTCGTCGCGGAGAACTACGCGCTGCTGGCGTCGCTGCGCGGGCGGCAGTGGCCGCTGCAGCCGGTGCGCCGGACGGGGGCGGTGCCGGTCGTACCGGCGGGGCGCCGGCCGGAAGGCGGGCCGGAGCGGGTGCCGGAGCGCGGCGCAGAGCGCACGCCGGAGCGGGTGCCGGAGCGCACGCCGGAGCGCCGGGCGGTGTCCGCGCCGGTGCGCGGGACCGGGCCGCTGCGGGTGGTGCCGCGGGCCGAGCGGGGGCGGGTGGAGCCCGCCTGGTTCGCCGCCGACGATCTGATGCCGTTCCTGGCGATGCTCGCCGCGTTCCTCGGCCGCGGCGCGGGCAAGGGAGCGAGGGTCCTGCGCACGGTTCCCGCGCACGGCCGGCGCACGGCGCGCGCGGTGGTGAGCGCCCCGCGCCAGCGCGTGCGCGACCTGGCCCCGCCCGCCGCGCCGCCAGCCCCCGGCCCGCCGCCGCCCGCTCCCGGACATCCGTCGGCGACCGTGGCGCCGGCCAAGCCCGCCCCGCCGTCGCCGCCGCCGGCCGCGACGGCGCTGCAGGGCCCGCCGGGCCCCGCGGCAGCCGCCGAACCGGACGAGCTGGTGACCCGGTGAGGGGCCGGGAGCCGGTGCGGTGCCCCCTGCGCGCGACACCGGGCCCCGCGGCGTTTGGTGCGCCGGGCCGGGGTAAGCCGGAGGTGACGGCGCGTCCGGCCCCCGGCCCCGTACCGCCGCTGAGACCGGTGGAGTACCCATGAGACTGGAGGGACAGCGGTGACGCGGATGGACGATCTCGTCGTGGTCGGCGCCGGGCCGTACGGGCTGTCGATCGCCGCGCACGCGAGGGCGGCCGGGATCGGCGTACGCGTGCTCGGGCGGCCCATGGCCTCGTGGCGCGACCACATGCCCGAGGGCATGTACCTGAAGTCGGAGCCCTGGTCCTCCAACCTGTCCGCCCCGGGCGGCCGACACACCCTGGCCGAGTACTGCGCCGGCCGCGGGCTGGCCGCCGAGCACGGCCGCCCGCTGCCGATCGACGTCTTCAGCGCGTACGGCCTGTGGTTCGCCCGGCGCGCCGCGCCCGAGGTGGAGGAGGTGACCGTCACCGAGGTCACCCCGCAGGGCGACGGCTTCCGCATCCGCACCGCCGAGGGACCGCCACTGCTCGCCCGCACCGTCGCCCTCGCCGTCGGGGTGATGCCCTTCGTCCGCCACCCCGAGGCCCTGCGCGACCTGCCGGCCGGCCACTACTCGCACAGCAGCGGCCACCGCGACCTCTCCCGCTTCGCCGGGCGGGAGGTCGCCGTCGTCGGAGCCGGGCAGGCCGCCCTGGAGACCGCCGCCCTGCTCGCCGAGACCGGGGCCCGGCCCGTCCTCATCGCCCGGCGGTCCCGGCTGAACTGGAACACCGTGCCCCAGCCGTTGGAGCGGCCGGCCCTGCGCGCCCTGCGCAATCCGCACAGCGGGCTGGGCACCGGCTGGCGCAGCTGGGTGTGGTCCGAGCTGCCGTGGGCGGTGCGCCGGCTGCCCGCGCCGACCCGGGAGCGGATCGCCGCGACCGCGCTCGGGCCCGCCGGGGCCTGGTGGCTGCGCGACCGCTTCGAGCAGCGGGTGCCCGTGCTGCTCGGGCACCGGCTGCACCGGGCGGTCGCGGTGGGGGACCGGACCCGGCTGGGGCTGACCACCGCGGCCGGCGAGTCCGTCGTACTGGACGTCGCCCACGTCATCGCGGCCACCGGCTTCCACCCGGACCTGGCGCGGCTGGGGCTGCTGGACGCCCGGCTGCGGGCCGCCCTGGAGACCGTCGGGGACGGCGGCACGCCGGAGCTCGGCGCCGATTTCGAGTCGTCCTGGCCGGGGTTGTTCTTCGCGGGGCTGTTGACGGCTCCCTCATTCGGCCCTTCCATGCGATTCGTGCACGGTGCGGGGTTCACGGCGGGGAGACTGGTCGCAGGAGTCCGAAGGCGCCTCGGGGCCCGGGGCCGGCCGACCGGCCCCCTGGGGACCGCACGGCCCGTCCGGGCCGGGGCGGGGCATCCGAAGACGTCTGCGCGGTGAGCTGAGAGGGGTCGCCGATGAGTGCGGAGCAGCGAGCACAGGGCCGCGGCTGGGTGCGGATCCCGGCCAGCCGTACGGAGCAGCCCGCGCCCGCGAGGGCCGCACCGTACGGCTCCTCGTACGGGGGCCCGTACGGCCCTCCCGCGCATGCGGCGCCGGACCAGACGACGATCTACCTGTCTCTCGTCGAGCGCTGGCGGGAGGCCGGACGCACCCTCCCGGGGCATCCTGACGAGGAGTGGGAGCGGCTGATCTCCCAGCCGTGCTGGCCCGGCCGTTAGGTGGTGTGACTGGTGGCAGCGGCGGAGCGCGACAGATCCGGACACGGACCGGGGCACGGACCGGTGCAGGGCCACGGGCCCGGTCAGGGGCCGGGCCACGCCCCCGGGCAGGGGCACGGCCCGCGGCCCGGGCCGGCCCGCCACGACCCCGTGACCGGTCCCGGGCAGCGGCTCGCGCTGAACGGCATGGGCAGCTTCGAGTGGGACCTGGAGGCCGGGACCCTGTCACTGGACGCCTCCGCGCACGAGGTCTTCGACCTGGAACCGGAGGAGTTCGACAACACCCCGGACGGGCTCGGCCTGCGGATCCCGTCCGACGACGCGGCGCGCCTGGCCGATTCGGTGCGCTCCGCGCTGGACGGGGGCGCCGAGACGTACGGCTCGTACTTCACGGTGCAGCGGCGCGACGGCGCCGACCAGTGGACCCACACCCAGGGCAGGATCCTGCGCGACAGCGGCGGGCAGGCGCGGCGCATCGTCGGGATCGTGCGGGACGCGACCGCCGAGCTCGCCCACATGACCGTGCTGCGCAAGCTGGAGTCGGCGCGGGCCAAGCAGGCGACGATCGTGCAGCGGACCACCGAGGCCCTGTCCCGGGCGGTGACCGTCGACGACGTCACGGCGGCGCTGACCGGGGCGGGCGCCCTGGAGCGGCTGGGCGCCGACGGGCTGGCGCTGGGGCTGGTCGAGAACGGCGCCATCAAGATCATCGCGCTCAGCGGTGAGTCGCTGGAGATCCTCAGCGAGCGCAGGTTCACCCGGCTCGACGGCTCCCTGCCGCTGTCCCAGGCGGTGATCACCCGCAAGGCCCGGTTCGTCACCTCGCTCACCGCGCTCGCGGGCGAGTTCCCGATGCTCGCGGACTACCTGAACCGGATCCGCTTCGACGCGGCCGCCTACCTGCCGCTGATCGCCCAGGCCAAGGCGATCGGGGGGCTGGTGCTGTTCTACCGGCGGCGCACCGAGTTCAGCCCCGAGGAGCGCAACCTGTGCCTGGGCCTGGCCGGCATCGTGGCGCAGTCCCTGCAACGGGCGCTGCTGTTCGACCAGGAGCGCGAGTTCGCCACCGGCCTGCAGGCCTCGATGCTTCCGCGCCGGATCCCGGAGATCACCGGCGGGGAGATCGCCGTGCGCTACCACTCCGCGTGGAGCGGCCGCGAGGTCGGCGGCGACTGGTACGACGTGATCGCCCTGCCCCGCGACCGGGTCGGCCTCGTCGTCGGCGACGTCCAGGGGCACGACACGCACGCGGCGGCGATCATGGGCCAGCTCCGGATCGCGCTGCGGGCGTACGCGGGCGAGGGGCACCCGCCGTCGACCGTGCTGGCGCGGGCCTCGCGCTTCCTGGCCGAGCTGGACACCGAGCGTTTCGCCACCTGCATGTACGCCCAGGTGGACCTGGAGACCGGCGGCGTACGGGCGGTCCGCGCGGGCCACCTCGGGCCGCTGATCCGGCACACCGACGGCCGGACCGGCTGGCCCAACGTGCGCGGCGGGCTGCCGCTCGGGCTGGCCTCCGTCTTCGAGCAGGAGGACTTCCCCGAGACCCGGCTCGACCTGGTCCCCGGGGAGACGCTGGTGCTGTGCACGGACGGCCTGGTGGAGGAGCCCGGCACCGCCATCACCCAGGGCATGGAGGCCCTCGCCCACGCGGTCCGCAGTGGCCCGCAGGAGGCCGGCGCGCTCGCCGACCACCTCTCGGACCGGCTCTGGGAACGCTGGGGCTCCGGCGACGACGTGGCCCTCCTGGTGCTGCGCCGGGCCCCGGACCCCGGCACCCACCGGGCCCCGCGGATCCACCAGTACATCCACCAGGCCGACCCCGAGGGCCTGTCGGAGGCCCGGTACGCGCTGCGGCAGGCCCTGCGGGACTGGGGCATGCCCGAGCTCGCCGACGACGTGGAGCTCGCGGCCGGGGAACTGCTGGTCAACGCACTGCTGCACACCGACGGCGGAGCGGTGCTGACCATGGAGGTGCTGCCCGAGCCGACCCGGCGGATCCGGCTGTGGGTGAAGGACCGTTCCAGCGTCTGGCCGCGCCGCCGCACGCCGGGGGAGGCGGCCACCACCGGGCGGGGGCTGCTCCTGGTGGACGCGGTGGCCACGCACTGGGGTGTGGAGTCCCGCGGCGAGGGCAAGGCGGTGTGGTGTGAGTTCGACACGGCCGGCAGCGCCCGGAGGGTGGGGTGACCGGGCGCTCACGCCGAGTTGCGGCGGACCTTGGGCGGGGTGACGATGCCCTCCATGAGACCGACGTGCCCGAGCTGTACGGAACGGATCCCCCCGTGCGCCGCCGCCTGAGCCGGCGCACCGCCCCTGCCCTGCTGGCGCTGCTCCTGCTGGCCGCCGGACTGCCGACCGCCGTCGACTGGGCGACGGGCCGCCCGCACGCGGAGCCCGGATGCCAGACGGTCGCGTTCATGTCGATGACGGGCGTGGCGCCCGCCTGCCGGTAGCGGCGGCTACCGGCCGGCACGGGGTGCACGCGGACGCCGTGACCCGGCTCAGGCCACGATCTCGCCCTCCTGGACGTCCTCGGCGGAGACGCTGGTCGACTTCGGCATCAGCCCGGAGAAGCGCACCTCCTGGAGCCGGGCCTCGAACCGGGCCGCCCCGGGGTGGACCTCGCCGGGCAGGCCGAGGCTCTGCGGGAGCCTGCCGGTGGTCTGCCACTCGTGCTGGGCGCCGTCGCAGACGGCCTCGCCGGCGCTGGTGGTCAGGTGCGTCCCCTCCTGCACCACGGTCGCGGAGATCTGCTTCGCCCCCATGGGTGACCCCCCGTCGCAGCGGTAGGTGCCGGAAAGGGTGATCGTGCCGTCCTCGCCGATCTGAGCGAACGGCTGTACGGAAATGGCTGAATTGTTGGGCGCGGCAGCGGCCGGTGCTGTGAATGCGGCAGCGGCGGTCAGAGCGGAAAGAGCGGCCAGGGCCATTCGGCGGCCGGTCGTACCCATCGTTCCTCCAGGTGGATTCGGGCGTCGGAAATCCGTCGGAACGCATTGTGCTGGCAGTCGGGCGCCAACTGGCCGCGCACACCCGTGTCGGTGTGTGCAATTCCCCGCTCGGGCGCGTGAGACTGGCCGGAATACGTCCCCGAAGGTCCCCGAAGGGATCGCGCATGCGCCAGTCCGCCTCCCGCTCCGCCCTTGCCGCCGCCCTCCTGCCCCTCCTGCTGTTCGGCGCCACGGCCTGCTCCGATTCCTCCGACGGCGCCGCGCTCGCCCCCGCGGCGGCGCCCGCCGTCCCGGTGGACGACGGCGCGCCGGGCGCCGAGGACGATCCCGCGGCCGCTGCGGCCGGCGCGGGCCCGGGGCAGGGCGTCGTGAAGGAAGCCCATGTCGGCGACTCCGTGAAGTTCCACGGACGCCAGGTGGGCCGCCACCTCCAGGCCGTGCTCAACGCCTACGTCGACCCCGCGGTCAGCGTCGAGAAGGACTTCTCCCCGCCCGCCGGGAAGCGCTGGGTGGCCGCCTCGATGTCGTTCGTCAACGTCGGCGGCGCCTCGTACGGGGCGCTCGGGCACATGTGGGCGTACGACAGCGCGGGTCAGCGCCACGGCGTGGTGCGGACCGGTGAGCTGACCACCGGCAAACCCCTCGTCTTCGATTCCCTCGCGGTCGGTGAGCGGGCCGAGGGATGGGTCGTGTTCGAAATTCCGCAGAACGCTCGCATTGTGCGCCTGCAGTATCAGGACGCGAACGTCCAGTCGAATTCCGGAGAAGGATTCTGGGCGGTCTAGCCCGCCCGGGTGAAAGGCCGTGAAGGGGTCATCGGCCGGGCGACTAGGGTGCGGCGCATGACTTCAACTCAAGCCGAAATCGACCGGTCCCAGCTCGGCACCCTTTCGGTGCTCGCTTGGATCGGCGACCCCTCCGAGGGCCACGACATCCCGTACCTCCTCGCCTACACGCTGGGCGACGGCCCGCAGGGCAAGGAGGCCGGCGAGGGCGCCGCCCGCGGGCTGCTGGAGGAGATCGGCCTGCCCATCGGCGACGTCGTCATGGACGGCACCCGCAACCCGAACGCCTTCCCGGTGCAGATCGTGCTGGCGGACAGCCAGATCGCCCTCACCATGCCCGGACTGAACGCCACCTGCACCGCCCCGAAGGAGTGGGTGGACGCGGCGAACGAGAGCGGCCAGGCCTACTTCCTGTTCGCCACGCGCGCCTGGCCCGAGGCCGTGCCCGGCCGGCCGGTCGACCCGGAGACCCTCCGGGCCTTCGCCGGCGACGAGGAGGTGCTCACCAGCAGCGCACACTGCGTGCTGTCGGTGCGCCGCCTCCAGTAGCGGCCGGGCCCGGCCCCCCGCCCCGGCCGCCGGGCTCCCAGCCTGCCCGGCGGCCGGCCCCTTGTCCCGCCGCGAGCGCCGCCGACCGCCGGGTGCGCCGCCGACTGCCGTGTGCGCCGGGCCGCGTGCGCTACGGCTGGTCGAACGCGAACCGCAGCGACCGGACGCGGTTGTCGAAGTTCGACCCCGCCAGGTCCGGCAGCCCCACCGCGCGCAGCCCGACCGGCCGCGTCAGCAGCTCCCGGAACAGGGCCTTCATCTCGACCCGGGCCAGGTGGGCGCCCAGGCAGAAGTGCGGTCCGCCGCCGCCGAAGCCCAGGTGGGGGTTGGGAGAGCGGGTGATGTCGAAGGCGTCGGGGTCGGGGAAGACCGCCTCGTCGCGGTTGGCGGAGGCGTAGTAGAGCACCACCTTGTCGCCGGGCCGGAACAGGTGCCCGCCCAGGGTGTGTTCGGCGGCCACCGTCCGGCGGAACTGGATGATGGGCGTCGAGTGCCGGATCATCTCGTCCACCGCCCCGTCCGCGTACGCCTCGAAGTCCTTCAGCAGCAGGTCCCGTTGGTCGGGGTGGTCGGTCAGCAGGGTCAGCCCGTGGGTGATCGCGTTGCGCGTGGTCTCCACTCCGGCGACCATCAGCAGGGAGAAGAACGCCCCGAGTTGGCGGGCCCCCAGCGCCTGCCCGTCCACGTTCGCGCAGACCAGCGCCGAGATCAGGTCGTCGGTCGGGTTCTTGCGCCGCTCGCGGCCGATGCCCGCGACCATCCGCTGCATCCGGGCCAGCGCCCGAAGCCCCCGGCCGGGCATCCGCAGCCGGGAGGCCAGACCCCGCTCGACACCGATGTTCTCGGAGGCGTGGTTGACGCGGTCGGCGATCTCCGGTCGGTGGCGCTCCGGGATGCCCATCATGTTGCAGATGACCTCCAGCGGCAGCCGGGACGCCACCGCCGAGACGAACTCGTCGGGCTCCTCGGCCAGTACGTCGTCCACGATCCGCGCGGCCACCGCGTGGATGTCGGCCTCGGCGGCCGCCAGCAGGCGGGGTGTGAACGCCCGCTGGACGATCTTGCGCAGCTGGGCGTGGTCGGCGCCGTCCAGGTTGACCATCGAGTCCCCGAACAGGGCCCGCACCCACCGGGCCGGCTCGGGCGTGGTCACCCCGGGGGCGCTCGCGAACACCTTCGGCAGCCGGCTCGCCTCCTGTACGTCCGCATGGCGTACGAGCGCCCAGTGCCCGCGGCCCTTGCCCTCCGGCACGTAGACGGGGGAGTCCAGGGCCCGCAGCCGGGCGAAGGCCGCGAGCCGGGCGGCCGGGGGCTGCTGCCAGAACGCGGGGTCGGCGAGCTCCCCGTACTCCGCCACCGCCGAGCCCGTGTTCACGTACCGCTGTACCGGGACGTTCATCGTTTCTTCTTCCTGTCGCCGGCGCGGCTGCCGCGGCCGACGCCGCCCGCGCTCCTCACGCACCAGAACGCTCCCGGTCGGTCAAGGTCACGCCCAACGCGACCGTGGCCGCGGCGACCAGCCCCGTCCACAGCACCGCGTGCGTCCCGGTCCAGGCGCAGGCGAGGATGACCGCCGCGGACACCGGCAGGGTCAGCTGCTGGGCCGCGCCGCGCTTGAAGTGCCGGGAGTGCAGCAGCCACACGAAGGCCAGGAACAGCGCCGCCGGCACGCACACCGCGAGATTGGCGGTGAGCTGCGAGACGTGGGCCTTGCCGACCGTGTGCTCGATCGCCACCTCGATCCCGGCGCCGATGGCGGCGGCCGCCGCGAAGATCACGTAGTGCCCGTACCCCCACGGGATGGCCTCCCGGTTGGTCCGCAGCCGGTCGTGCGCCGGGACGGCGAAGTAGATCCACCAGGCGGCGAAGACCAGCAGCAGCCCGCCCGCCGCGATCGGCAGCAGTTCGCCCAGCGCCTCGTGCTCGTCGATCGCGGACTGGACCGCGACCGTGCTGGCGGCGATCGTCTCGCCGAGGACGATGATGGTGAACAGGCCGTACCGCTCGGCGATGTGGTGCGGATGCCACTGCGTCTGGTGCCCCCGCTCGGCCACCACCGGCACCATCAGCTCCGCCATCACGCACACGACGAACAGCCACCGGCGGCTGCGCTCGGGCGCCGCGAGCAGGGACACCCACGCGGCCTGGCAGACCACCAGCCCGACCGCGTAGGTCAGCGCGCAGCGGCGGGCCGCGCCCTGCTCCCCGGCTGCCGCGCGCAGCCACTGCACCGTGAGCGGCAGGCGCATCACCACGTAGCCGATGACGGCGATGGTCCAGTCGTTGTCGTTGAAGGCGCGCGGGATACCGGCCGAGTAGATGAGCACGCCGGAGATCTGCACCAGGGTCGCCACCCGGTAGGGCACGTCGTCCACGTCGTAGGCGGAGGCGAACCAGGTGAAGTTCATCCAGGCCCACCAGACGCCGAAGAACACGAAGAGATAGCCGCTGACACCACTGCCGACGTGGTCCTCGGCGAGCGCGTGGACCAGCTGCCGGCCGGCCTGCGCCACCGCGACGACGAAGCACAGGTCGAAGAACAGCTCCAGCGGGGTGGAGGCCCGGTGGCTCTCCTCCCGGTCGCGCGCGGTCATCGGTACGTACGTCATACCGCCCAGCACACCAGTCGCGGACCGCCCCGCAGGCAAGGCGCGCAAGTGCCCCGGTGATCCGACCCCGGGGGACGGCGGGGCGTCCACCTTCCGGCAGATCCCGGTGATCTTCCGGGAGCAGCACATGCGCAGGCCGCGGGCCGGGGCCCGCAGGCGCAGGCCGCAGCGCTGAAGCAGTCGGAGATGGAGGCGGGCGCCGTCACCGGCTTCTCCTCCGCCATCGCGGCCTACGGCTTCTTCTTCGTCCCCGCGATGTTCGCGGCGATGGCCGTGACGAGCGCGCTGTGGCTCTTCATCGGCTTCTACGCCACCTGCCTGGCCGTGTGCTGGTGGTTCTACGCCCGCAGGGGCGCCGAGGCACCCAGCTGACCCGGGCCGCGGGGAAGGGCAGGGGCCGGGGCGCCCGTACCCTGGAGGCATGAGCAGCGCCCCCGCCTCCGACCCGCAGCCCGCGTCCGCACCCGTACCCGCGGAGAGCGGATCGCGGGCCGAGTCCGCGGCCGCGCCGAAGCCCCGGCCGCGGCTCGTCTTCGACGACCCGCTGGACCAGCAGTCCGCGGACGACACCGACCGCGGGTGGGGTGAGCGGCCGCCGTCCGCCGGGAGCGCGGCCGACCTGGCCCGCTTCCTCGACGAGAAGCCGCCGCACCACCTCTGACCGGCTAGTGCCGGGATCCGGGGATCCCGGATTCGCCGCTGCGGCGCTGGGTGACCAGCTCGTCCCGGATCTCCTTGAGGACCTCCAGCTCGGTGACCACGACGGTCTCCTGGACGCCCTCCCGGACCTTGCGCCGCTGCTCCATCCGGGCCAGGTACTTCGCCATGGGCAGCACCATCAGGAAGTAGACGACCGCGGCGGTGATCAGGAAGGTCAGTGCGGCGTTCAGCACGGAACCCCAGAGGATGTTGACGCCGATCGCCTCCCCCTTGGCATCGACGCCGCACGGGCCCTTCAGGCAGGAGGAGTAGCCGTCCAGGCTCTTCGTGCCGATGGCGCCGACGAGCGGGCTGATGATCCCCTTCACCACCGAGTTCACGATGTTCGTGAACGCGGCGCCGATCACCACGGCTACCGCCAGGTCGACGACGTTGCCGCGCATCAGGAAGGCCTTGAAGCCCGCCAGGACGCTCTCTTTCTTCTCGCTCACCACTGAGTCTCTCCTCGAATCCGCCCGACATGGAGCCAACGGTTCCGAAAGCTACGGCAGTCGGGGCCCGGCGTGTCCAATCGGCGGCAGATCCGCGGCGACGTGAGAGCACGCCCGTCCGAATCCGCACGACTGTCCGCTTCAGCACAGCGCCACCGCCAGCCGCGCCACCGCACCCGCCCCCACGAGCTCCCGCGCGGTCTCCCGGGGCACCGCCAGGACCACCAGCGCCCCGCCGTCCCCCACGCCCTGCTCCGGTGCGGGCACTTCGGCGACCCGGGCCCCGGCGGCCACCACCCGGGGCGCCCCGGTGCGCTCGGCCGCGACCACGTCCACCCGGTCCCCGGGCCGCAGCAGCCGCACCGTCGCCGCATCGGCGATGCGGACCGGTGCCGACACCATCCGCACCGGCGCGGGCGGCGGTTTCGCCACCGGTGGCGCGGCCCCACGGGACGCCTGGGCGGCCTGGGCGCCGCCCGCCACGGCCAGCGCGGCCGCGGCGACGGCCAGCGCCGCCGAGGCGCCCCGCCGCCGGCGCCGCAGGGCCCGGCGCAGCCGGTCCCCGCCCCGGCCCACCCGCAGGGGCGGAAACGCGGGCACGGGACGGGCGGGAGGACACGGAGAGAGGGAAGCAGGGGCGCAACGGCCCTGCGCGGACCTGGACATGACGACCACCACCGAGCTGGGTAGGTACCGATGCCCGGACCCGGCGTCCGGACACCCCTCACGATCCGCCGCCCCGCCCGCCCCTGTGGACGATCCCCAGCCTGTGGACAACCCCCTCACCCGTCCGGGCTACTCCCCGCCCGTCCCGCCTGCGGTCTCCTCGCGCAGCACCAGCTCCAGCAGCCCCGGAAACCGCGCCTCGAACTCCGCCCGCCGCAGCCGGTTGACCCGCCGCGGCCCCTGGTCGCGCTGTTCGAGCAGCCCCGCCGAGCGCAGCACCGCGAAGTGGTGGCTCAGCGCCGCCTTGCCGACGGGCACGTCGAAGGTGCCGCAGGCCCGCTCCCAGTCGCCCGCCGCCGCGAGCTCCCGTACGAGCCGGAGCCGTACCGGATCGGCCAGCGCGGCCAGCGCGGCCTGCACGGGCACCTGCTCCGGGTGGGTGTGCTCTGGTTCTGCCCGGTGTCCCATCGCGGCTCCTCGCCCCCTTCTCGTCCGCCTGCCCTTGCGGAGTGTTCGATGAAGACCGTACATTCGCACCCCAGAGCAGTGTTCGCTTTTCGTTGAACAGTCTAGTGGCCGGGGGATACAGCCATGCGTGCGATCGAGTTCCAGGAGTTCGGCGGACCCGAGGTGCTCCGGGTCACCGAGGTGCCCGTACCGGAGCCCGGCCCGGGCGAGGTGACCATCGACGTCGCCTACGCCGGGGTCAACTTCGCCGACCTCAAGGCCCGATCGGAGGGCTACCGCGTCCCGGCCCTCCCGTTCCGCCCCGGCCTGGAGGTCTCCGGCCGGATCCGGGCCGTCGGCCCCGGCGTCGAGGGACTCGGCCCCGGCCAGGAGGTCGCCGCGCTCACCGCCCACAGCGGCTATGCCGAGGTCGCCCTCGCCCCCGCCGCGACCGTCTTCGCACTGCCCGAGGGGATCACCCTGCGCACCGGCGCCACGCTGCCGACCGTCCTGCCCACCGTCCAGGCCCTGATCCACGAGGTCGGCCGGCTGCGCGCCGGCGAGAGCGTCCTCGTCCACGGCGCGGCCGGCGGCGTCGGCACCGTGGCCGGCCAGGTCGCCCGGCTCGCCGGAGCGGGCGCCGTCTACGGGGTCGTCTCGCGCCCCGGGAAGGCCGAGGAGGCCCTCGCGTCCGGGTACGACGAGGTGTTCGTCGGCGACGGTTTCCCCGAGGAGGTGCGCCGGGCCACCGGCGGCCGCGGCGTCGACCTCGTCCTCGACCCGGTCGGCGGCGACACCCTGCGCCGCAGCCTCGGCACCCTCGCCCGCTTCGGCCGGCTCGTCTCGTACGGAAACGCCGGCGGGGCCGCGCCCTGGCAGGCCGGCCCGGGCGAGCTGTACCCGCGCGGACTCTCGGTGGCCGGCTTCTCCGTCCTCGCCCTGGCCCAGGACGACCCGGAGGCGCTGCGCGCCATCGCCGCCGCTTCCTTCCGGCTCGCCGCGAGCGGCGCGGTGGAGCTGCCGGTCACCGCGGAGTTCCCGCTGTCCGCAGCCTCCGAGGCGCACCGCCTGATGGACGGCCGCACCACGACGGGCAAGCTGCTGCTGCGCGTGGCGGGCGAGTAAGCCCCGGCCCCGGTACGTGCGCCCCCAGCCGCCCCCAGCCCTACGGCAGCTCGATGCCCAGGTCCCAGCCGTCGTGTGCGTGCGTGCACAGGCAGTCGCGGGAGTCGGTCGGCGGCAGGGCGGCCACCGCGTCGAAGAGCACCTCGCGCAGCCGTCCGACGTTCTCGCCGAACACCCGCAGCACCTCGGTGTGGGAGACGCCCTCGCCGGTCTCCGCGCCCGCGTCCAGGTCCGTCACCAGCGCCATCGACGTGTAGCAGAGCCCCAGCTCGCGCGCGAGGACCGCCTCGGGGTGGCCGGTCATGCCGACGACCGACCAGCCCATGGCCGCGTGCCACTGCGATTCGGCCCGGGTGGAGAACCGGGGGCCCTCGATGACGACCATGGTCCCGCCGTCCACCGGCTCCCAGGCCCGGCCCCGCGCCGCGGCGAGCGCCACCGACCGCCCGACCGGGCAGTACGGGTCGGCGAAGGTGGTGTGCACGACGTTGGGAACGGTCCCGTCGGGCAGCGGCTCCCCGTCGAAGAACGTCTGGGCGCGGGACTTCGTACGGTCGACCAGCTGGTCGGGGACGAGCAGCGTGCCCGGACCGTACTCGGCGCGCAGCCCGCCGACCGCGCACGGGCCGAGCACCTGGCGCACGCCCATGGAGCGCAGGGCCCACAGGTTGGCCCGGTAGTTGATCCGGTGCGGCGGGACCTTGTGGCCGCGGCCGTGGCGGGGCAGGAAGGCGACCTGCCGCCCGGCCAGCTCGCCGAGGAAGAGGGAGTCGCTCGGGGGCCCGTACGGGGTGTCCACCTGGACCTCGGAGACGTCCTCCAGGAAGGAGTAGAAGCCCGAACCGCCGATGACACCGATCTCTGCGTTAGCCATGCCGCCACCCTAACCGGGCGTGCGCGAAGGCCCCGCTGCCCGAGGGGGCGGCGGGGCCTTCGCGAGGAACCGGGTGGTGGGCCGGGTCAGGCGGCCGAGGTGGAGCTCGAGCTGCTGCCCGACGACGAGGCGGCCGGGGCGGCAGAGGCCGTCGACGTGGTGGACGACGCCGGCTTCGAGGAGGAGGCGGGGGTGCTGCTGGACGAGGCACCGCGGCTGTCGTTCCGGTAGAAACCGGACCCCTTGAAGACGATGCCGACCGCGGAGAACACCTTCTTCAGGCGTCCCTTGCAGCTCGGGCACTCGGTCAGTGCGTCATCGGTGAACTTCTGCACGGCCTCAAGGCCCTCACCGCACTCAGTGCACTGGTACTGGTAGGTCGGCACGAATTTCCTCCTGGCACTCTGACTCGATGAGTGCTAACGATGCTCCATGGTGACGTATTCCGGTCGATCAGTCCACCGTCACCGGCACGCGGTGACCGACACCACGCTCGGCGGCGTCCGCCGCTCCCGCGGAGGAGCTGATGATCCGGCTCGGGGCCTTCGGGGCCAGCTTCGCCCGCAGCGCCACCAGGGTGACCAGCGCGAGCGCGGTGGCCGCCATCGGCACCAGGAAGCCGTACGAGGACCCGTGCGCGTCCGTCAGGCGGCCGGCCACGATCACGGCGACGGCCTGCCCGAAGGCGACCGCGCCGGTGAGCCAGGTGAAGGCCTCGGTGCGCGAGGCGGCCGGGACCAGCTGCTCGATCATCGTGTAGCCGGTGATCAGCGCGGGGGCGATGCACAGACCGACGAGCAGGCCGATCGCGCCCATCAGGACCGCCGAGTTCACGGCCCACAGGACCGAGGCGGCCGCGGTCAGGCCGACGTAGCCCAGGATCAGGCGGCGGCGCGGGCCGATCTTCCAGGCGACGGCGCCCATCGTGATGCCGGCGACCATGTTGCCGGCCGCGAAGATGCCGTACAGCAGCCCGTTGGCGCCGGGGTTGCCGATCTCTTCGGCGAAGGCGGTGAGCGAGACCTGCATGCCGCCGAAGACGGCGCCGATGCCGAGGAACGCGACGATCAGGACGCGCAGGCCCGGGAAGGACAGCGCCGAGGCGTGCTTCTCGCCGTGGGCCGTCTGCGGGACGGCGTTCGGCTCGGTGGCGCGCTGCGCGGCGAAGAACAGGCCGCCGAGCAGGGTCAGGGCCGCTTCGGTGGACAGGCCGGCCGCCGGGTGGACGCCGGTGCACAGGGCGGTGGCGAGCACCGGGCCCACGACGAAGGTGAACTCGTCGGTGACGGACTCGAACGCGGCCGCGGTCGGCAGCAGCGGGGAGCCTTCGAGCTTGGCCGCCCAGCGGGACCGGACCATCGGCCCGACCTGCGGGACGGAGGCGCCGGCCGGGACGGCGGCCAGCGCGAGCGCCCACAGCGGGGCGCCGAGGAGGGCCAGCGCGGTCAGGGCGGAGACCGCGGCGGCGTGGACGAGGACGACCGGCACGAGGACGGCGCTCTGGCCGCGGCGGTCGGTGAGCTTGCCCATGACCGGGGCGAACAGGGCCATGGAGACGCCGGTGACGGCGGAGACGATTCCCGCGTCGCCGTAGGAGCCGGTGGCGTGCTGGACGAGCAGCAGGATGCTGATGGTCAGCATGCCGAAGGGCAGGCGGGCGGCGAAGCCGGGGAGGACGAAGGAGAGGGCGCCGGGTGTGCGCAGGAGCTGCCCGTAGCCGGGTCGGGCGGACGTGTCGGTCGTGACCGCGGATGTCACGGCCTGGCCTTTCCGCTGCCTGGTAGAGCATCCCCGTCTGCGGACGGCCGGACGCCTTGTGAGCGACCGCACCCGTACATGTGGGAGCCCCGAGAGCTGTCCTCTTGCGCAGAACCGAGTGATACCTGGGCGCCCACTGCGGGAGGGAGCCACGGCCGCTTTGCGGTCGCGCCAGCTCTGCGTCAGGCAGAGTTGGTTCGATGTGGTGTGCCTTTATCGTACAGGCAGGCCCGCTATCACGCCCTGTGATTCCGGCGACAAGCCATGTCTTCGCCTGGGATTAACTGGAAGTTCGCATTCCAGGGGCCTGCGAATAGGGGCAAACCCCTGCCCAATCCAGCGAAAATCCATGGAAACCCAGCGAAGCAGTCGAATTAGAACGCCGCTCTAAAGTGGAAAGCCGCCGGGGCCGTGGATTCGTGTGGGCGATCAGCGCCGGCCCCCGGGCGCGCCCGGCGCCCCGTTCCCCGTCCCCAGCCAGCCGGCCAGCTTGCCGCCCCGGGCCACGGCCCGCAGCCGCGCCTCGGCCGCGTCCCGTACCGGGTCCGTGGCGACCACCAGCAGCTCGTCCCCGTGCCGCAGCACCGTCGACGGCAGCGGTACGAAGCTCGTCCCCTCGCGGACCACCAGGGTCACCGACGCCCCGGGCGGCAGCCGCAGCTCGCTCACCTCGACGCCGTGCATGCGGGAGGCGGCGGGGATGGCGAAGGACAGCAGGTGTCCGCGCAGCTTCTCCAGCGGCGCCGACTCGATCCCCAGGTCGGAGGCGGTCTCGGCGCCGGTGCCGAGGTTGAGCTTGCGCGCGACCCAGGGCAGGGTCGGCCCCTGGACCAGGGTGTAGACGACGACCAGCACGAAGACGATGTTGAAGACGCGGTCGCTGCCCTCGATGCCGGTCACCATGGGGATCGTCGCCAGGATGATGGGGACCGCGCCGCGCAGCCCGGCCCACGACATCAGGGCCTGCTCCTGCCAGGGCATCCGGAACGGCAGCAGGCTGACGAAGACCTCCAGCGGCCGCGCCACCATCGTGAGCACCAGCCCGATGACCACCGCGGGCCAGAAGTCGCCGACCAGCTCGTGCGGGGTGACCAGCAGGCCGAGCAGGACGAACATGCCGATCTGGGCGATCCAGCCGAGTCCGTCGGCGAACCCCCGGGTCGCCGGCCAGTGCGGGAGCTTCGCGTTCCCGAGCACCATGGCCGCGAGGTACACCGCGAGGAAGCCGGAGCCGTGCGCCAGGGCGCCGGCGGCGTACGCGGCGACGGCGATCGCCATCACGGCGATCGGGTAGAGGCCGGAGGCGGGCAGGGCCACGTGCCGCAGGCCGTACGCCCCGAGGAAGCCCACGGCCAGGCCGACCGCGGCGCCGATGGCCAGCTCCAGGGCGATCTTGCCGATGAGCACGTACCAGGCGTCCACCGGCCCCAGGGTCGAGAAGGCGACGACCAGGATCACCACGGGGGCGTCGTTGAAGCCGGACTCGGCCTCCAGCACACCGGTGACCCGCGAGGGCAGCGGAACCTTGCGCAGGACGGAGAAGACTGCGGCGGCGTCGGTCGAGGAGACGACCGCGCCGATCAGCAGGGACTGGCGCCAGTCCAGGCCGACCAAGTAGTACGCCCCCGCCGCCGTCACGCCCACGCTGACCGCCACGCCGACCAGCGACAGCATGCCCGCCGCCGGCAGGGCCGGTCTGATCTGCTTCCACTTCGTGCCCAGACCGCCCTCGGCGAGGATCACGACGAGCGCCGCATAGCCGATGACCTGCGTCAGCTCGGCGTTGTCGAAGACGACGTTGCCTATGCCGTCCTGGCCTATGGCCACGCCTATGCCGAGGTAGATGAGCAGGCTGGGAAGGCCGCTGCGCGAGGATAGGCGCACTGCCGCCACGGCGGTGAGCAGTACGAGCGAGCAGACCAGCAGAAGTGCATTGAGCGTGTGGACGGTCAGCGGGCGGCCCTCCTCAACGCGCCTGGCGGATCGTTCCTCCCGGCGACAAGATCGGCAAGTACTTCGTTACCTTACCTAATAGTTGACGCTCCCTTTACGTGATAACCACATTGTGAAACGCCTGCTCCGCCCTGTCCTCATCACCTCGACCCCTGGCGGATCAACGAGACGGGTCCTGCGCCTATGGTTGCTCTCAGCACTCCCAGGACCACCCTGCCCCTCTAAGGACAGCGATGCCCGCCAAAGAAACCGCCCCTTCCGCCAAGAAGAAGGGACGACGCGCCCGTCTGATCGTGCTCGTACTGGTCCTGGCGCTCCTCACGGGCTTCGGGTACGGGACCTACTGGGGCCTGGACACCGTCCGGGCCTCGTTCCCGCAGACCAGCGGCACCCTGAAGGTGCCGGGACTGACCGGAGCCGTGGACGTCAAACGCGACTCGCACGGGATCCCGCAGCTCTACGCCGACAGCGAGGACGACCTCTTCCGCGCGCAGGGCTTCGTCCACGCGCAGGACCGGTTCTGGGAGATGGACGTCCGCCGGCACATGACCTCCGGGCGGCTCTCCGAGATGTTCGGCGCCGGCCAGGTCGAGACCGACGCCTTCCTGCGGACCCTCGGCTGGCGCCAGGTCGCGCAGGAGGAGTACGACAAGAAGCTGTCCGCCGACACGAAGAAGTACCTCCAGGCCTACGCCGACGGGGTCAACGCGTACCTGAAGGGGAAGTCCGGCAAGGACCTCTCCGTCGAGCACGCCGCGCTGAAGCTGAGCGACGACTACAAGCCGGAGCCGTGGACCCCCGTGGACTCGGTGGCCTGGCTCAAGGCCATGGCGTGGGACCTGCGCGGCAACATGCAGGACGAGATCGACCGCGCGCTGATGGCGAACCGGCTCACGCCGGCGCAGATCGAGGAGCTGTACCCGCCCTACCCCTTCGACCGGAACAAGCCGATCGTCGAGGGCGGCAAGGTCGACGGCGGCAAGTACACCCCGCAGGGCGCCTCCGCCGCAGCCGGCTCCTCGAACGGCAGCAACAGTGCCAACGGCGCCGCCGGCTCCAACAGCAGCAGCAACACCACCGGCGGCGGCAGCGGCACCAGCGGCTCCCAGGCCTCCACCACCTCGCCCACCGGCCTCGCCGACAACGCCGGCGCCCAGGGCGCGAGCGTGGGCCTGCGCACCTCGCTGACCTCGCTGGCCAAGAGCCTGGACCAGGTCCCGGCGATCCTCGGCCCGAACGGCAGCGGCATCGGCTCGAACTCCTGGGTCGTCTCGGGCAAGTACACGACGACCGGCAAGCCGCTCCTGGCGAACGACCCGCACCTGTCCCCGCAGCTGCCCTCGGTCTGGTACCAGATGGGCCTGCACTGCCGTGCCGCCTCGGCCCAGTGCCGCTACGACGTGGCCGGCTACACCTTCTCGGGCATGCCCGGTGTGGTCATCGGCCACAACAACGACATCGCCTGGGGCATGACCAACCTCGGTGCCGACGTCACCGACCTCTACCTCGAGCAGGTCAAGCCCGAGGGCTACGTCTACGACAACAAGGTGGTCCCCTTCACGACCCGCGTGGAGGAGATCAAGGTCGCCGGCGGCGCCTCGAAGAAGATCACGATCCGCAGCACCAACAACGGCCCGCTGATCTCCGACCGCAGCGACGAGCTGGAGACGGTCGGCACCCGCGCCCCGGTGAACGGCTCCGCCCCCGACCGCGGCAACGGCTACGGCATCGCCCTGCGCTGGACCGCCCTGGACCCGGGCAAGTCGATGGACGCGGTCTTCAAGCTCGACCGGGCCAAGGACTTCGCCTCCTTCCGCGAGGCCGCCCGCGACTTCGAGGTGCCCTCGCAGAACCTGATCTACGCCGACACCAAGGGCAACATCGGCTACCAGGCCCCGGGCCGCATCCCGCTGCGCGGCGCCGGCGACGGCCGCATGCCCGCCCCCGGCTGGGAGTCCAAGTACGCCTGGAAGGGCGGCCGCGACGGCAACACGGGCTACATCCCGCAGGACGAGATGCCGTACGACTACAACCCGTCCCGCGGCTACATCGTCACCGCCAACCAGGCCGTCGTCGAGAACGGCACCGGCGTCGGCAAGTACCCGCACGCGCTGACCACCGACTGGGGCTACGGTGCCCGCAGCCAGCGGATCAACGACCTCATCGAGGCGAAGATCAAGGACAGCGGCAAGATCTCCATGGACGACATGCGGGCCATGCAGATGGACAACAGCAGCGAGATCGCCGCGCTGCTGACCCCGATGCTCGCCAAGATCGAGGTCTCCGACCCGGACGTGCGCGCCGCGCAGAAGCTGCTGGAGGGCTGGAACTACACCCAGGAGCCCGACTCGGCGGCGGCCGCCTACTTCAACGCGGTCTGGCGCAACATCCTCAAGCTGGCCTTCGGCGACAAGCTGCCCAAGGAGCTGCGCATCGAGGGCAGCTGCATGAACGTCCGCGAGGAGACCAGCGGCCCGGCCGACGACCTGGCCAAGACGGTCCGCGAGTGCGGCACCCGAGACGCCGACTCGGCGCAGCCGGACGGCGGCGACCGCTGGTTCGAGGTGGTCCGCCGCCTGGTCAAGGACGAGAAGTCGGCCTGGTGGCAGTCGCCGGCCCTGCGCAACCAGCCGGCGACCACCACCCGCGACCAGCTCTTCGCCCGGGCCATGCGCGACGCCCGCTGGGAGCTGACCGCCAAGCTCGGCAAGGACCAGTCCACCTGGAGCTGGGGCCGCCTGCACCAGCTGACGCTGAAGAACCAGACCATCGGCAAGGAGGGCCCGGGCTTCCTGCAGTTCCTCCTCAACCGCGGCCCGTGGAACCTGGGCGGCGGCGAGGCCACCGTCAACGCCACCGGCTGGAACGCCTCCGGCGGATACGGGGTCACCTGGGTCCCGTCGATGCGGATGGTGGTGAACCTCAACGAGCTGGACAAGTCCCGCTGGATCAACCTGACCGGCGCGTCGGGGCACACGTACCACGACAACTACACGGACCAGACCGACCTGTGGGCCAAGGGCGACCTGCTGGACTGGCCCTTCGGCAAGGAGGCCGTGGAGAAGGCGACGGCCGAGACGCTCACGCTGAAGCCGTGACGCCCGGGGCCAAGCCCTGAGGTTCACGCCGAAGACGTGAAGCGCACCACCCCCGACGGGGTGGCGACCGCCTGAACGGGGTGGTCGTGCGGTTCCTCCGGGACCCGCGCGACCACCTCGTCGTCGTAGAGGAGCACGACCAGCGCCGGATGCGCCCCAGCGCGCTCCAGGCGCGCGAGCACCCGGTCGTACGAGCCCCCGCCGCGCCCGAGGCGCATCCCGCGCCCGTCGACGGCCAGCCCGGGCAGCAGCACGGCGTCGGCGCCGGTGACCGCCTCCGGCCCGAGCCGGGGGCCGGTGGGCTCCAGCAGCGGGATCTTGCCCGGATGGGCGGCCTCGGCGAGGGAGCCCGGGCCCTCGTACGCGGCCCAGTCGAGGTCGTTGTCGGGCAGCAGGACGGGCAGCAGGACCCGCTTCCCGGCATCGCGCAGCGCGTCCAGCAGGTCGCGGGTGCCCGGTTCGGAGCCGACGGAGACGTACGCCGCGACGGTGTGGGCGCCGGCCAGTTCGGGAAGGCCCCGTGCGGCGCGGGCGAGCGCGCGGGCCGCCTCGCGCAGGGAGGCGGGCGGCAAGGACCGGCGGGCGGCCAGGAGTTCCCGGCGGAGCAGCGCCTTTTCGGACGGGTGCGGGGGGTTCTGTGCGTTCCTTACCACAGCTGACTCAGATTTCCTTTCGAAACGGGCCAAAAGCGGATCTAATCACCGGAATCAAACCTGGGGCCACGGCATCACCCACTATGGTTCTGCCCATGACTCAGTTGCACCCCGTGATCAAAAAGGCAGTCATCCCTGCCGCGGGCCTCGGCACCCGCTTCCTTCCGGCGACGAAGGCGACGCCCAAGGAAATGCTCCCCGTCGTGGACAAGCCGGCCATCCAGTACGTGGTCGAGGAGGCCGTCTCGGCCGGACTGGACGACGTCCTCATGATCACAGGGCGTAACAAGCGGGCCCTGGAAGACCACTTCGACCGCAACTACGAGCTGGAGTCCGCCCTCGCGGCCAAGGGTGACGACGACCGGCTCAAGCGAGTCCAGGAATCCAGCGACCTGGCCACCATGCACTACGTCCGCCAGGGTGACCCGCGCGGCCTCGGCCACGCCGTCCTGTGCGCCGAGCCGCACGTCGGCAAGGAGCCCTTCGCCGTCCTCCTCGGCGACGACCTCATCGACCCGCGCGACCCGCTGCTGCGCCAGATGGCCGACGTCCAGCAGCGCACCGGCGGCTCCGTGATCGCCCTCATGGAGGTCCCGGAGGAGAGCGTCCACCTCTACGGCTGTGCCGCCATCGAGGCCACCGACGAGGACGGCGTCGTCCGCATCACCGGACTCGTCGAGAAGCCGAGCGCCGCCGAGGCGCCCAGCAACTACGCCGTCATCGGACGCTATGTCCTCAACCCTGCGATCTTCGACATACTGCGGGAGACCGAGCCGGGCCGCGGCGGGGAGATCCAGCTCACCGACGGCCTGCAGAAGCTGGCCGCCGACGAGACCGTGGGCGGCCCGGTGCACGGCGTGGTCTTCCGGGGCCGCCGCTACGACACCGGGGACCGCGGCGACTACCTGCGGGCCATCGTCCGCCTCGCGTGCGAGCGTGAGGACTTGGGCCCGGAGTTCCGCACCTGGCTTCACCGTTACGTCACGGAGGAGATGTAGGACCTTGAGCAGCCCTGACGCATCGCAGGACACCGGCCGCAGCCGCCTGTGGTCGGTGGACGAGCACCTCGCGGACGTCCTCGCCGCCGTCCGGCCGCTGGAGCCCATCGAGCTCCAGCTGCTCGATGCCCAGGGCTGCGTCCTGGTGGAGGACGTCACCGTGCCCGTCGCCCTCCCGCCCTTCGACAACAGCTCGATGGACGGGTACGCCGTCCGCACGGCCGATGTGCAGGGCGCAAGCGAGGAGTTCCCCGCGGTGCTGACGGTCATCGGGGACGTGGCGGCGGGCAGCGGCGAGCTGCCCGTCGTCGGCCCCGGCCAGGCCGCCCGGATCATGACCGGGGCGCCGCTCCCGCCCGGCGCGGAGGCCGTCGTGCCGGTCGAGTGGACCGACGGCGGCACCGGCGGCGGCGCGGCCGCCGGGATGACCCCCGCAAGCGCCGCCCCCGAGGGAGCGGCCGGCGAGGTACGGGTGCACCGGCCGGCCGAGGCGCGGGCCCACGTCCGCGCCCGCGGCAGCGACGTCCAGGCGGGAGACCTCGCCCTGGCCGCCGGCACGGTCCTCGGCCCGCCGCAGATCGCCCTGCTCGCCGCCATCGGGCGCGGCACCGTACGGGTGCGGCCGCGCCCGCGCGTGGTCGTGCTGTCCACCGGCAGCGAGCTGGTCCAGCCCGGCGAGGCGCTGACCGCGGGGACGATCTACGACTCCAACAGCTTCGCGCTGGCCGCCGCGGCCCGCGACGCCGGGGCGATCGCGTACCGGGTCGGGGCCGTCGCCGACGACGCCGAGACCCTGAAGGCGACCATCGAGGACCAGCTGATCCGGGCCGACCTGCTGGTCACCACCGGCGGCGTCAGCGTCGGCGCGTACGACGTGGTCAAGGAGGCCCTGTCCGCGGCCGGCGCCCCCGCCGGCGAGCCAGGAGGCGGGCGCATGGAGTTCCGCAAGCTCGCGATGCAGCCCGGCAAGCCGCAGGGCTTCGGCACCATCGGCCCCGACCACACCCCGCTGCTGGCCCTGCCCGGCAACCCGGTGTCCTCGTACGTCTCCTTCGAACTGTTCGTGCGTCCCGCCATCCGGGCGCTCATGGGCCTGCCCGACGTCAGCCGGCCGAGCGTGCGCGCCGTGCTGAAGGCGGACAAGGCCCTCGGCTCCCCGGCCGGCCGCCGCCAGTTCCTGCGCGGCAAGTACGACCCGGAGAGCGGCACGGTCAGCCCGGTCGGCGGATCCGGCTCGCACCTGATCGCCGCGCTGGCGCACGCCGACGCGCTGATGGTCGTACCGGAGGAGGTCACCTCCGTGGAGCCGGGGGCCGATCTGGAAGTGGTCCTGCTCGGCTGAACCCCTGCGGGTGCGGGTAGCGTGTTGCACCACACAGGCCCCTGGCGGCCCGGAGCGGGAGCGGCACGTACCCATGAACACGCAGAGCAGGCTGACGCACATCGACGAGGCCGGCGCGGCCCGGATGGTGGACGTCTCGGAGAAGGACGTCACGACGCGGACGGCGCGCGCCAGCGGGCGCGTGCTCGTCTCCCCGCAGGTGATCGAGCTGCTGCGCGGCGAGGGTGTCCCCAAGGGCGACGCCCTCGCCACCGCGCGGATCGCCGGGATCATGGGTGCCAAGAAGACCCCCGACCTGATTCCGCTCTGCCACCCGCTGGCCGTCTCCGGCGTCAAGGTCGACCTGTCGGTCGCCGACGACGCCGTGGAGATCCTCGCCACCGTCAAGACCGCCGACCGCACCGGCGTGGAGATGGAGGCGCTGACCGCCGTCGCCGTCGCCGGGCTGACCCTGATCGACATGGTCAAGGCCGTCGACAAGGGCGCCGTCATCACGGACGTCCGGGTGGAGGAGAAGACCGGCGGCAAGTCCGGCGACTGGACCCGCGCGTGAACGCCCCGCGCGGCGGCGACGCCTTCAGCCACAGCCACGACGCCGGAGCCGCCCAGGCCACCCGGCCCGCCGAGGCGGCGCAGGAGGCCGGCCGCCCCGCCCCGCGCGGGCTCGTGGTCACCGCCTCCAACCGCGCCTCGGCCGGCGTGTACGCCGACAAGGGCGGTCCGCTGCTCGCCGAGGGCCTGCTCGCGCTCGGCTTCACCGTCGACGGCCCGCGCGTCGTCCCCGACGGTGACCCCGTCGAGCAGGCGCTGCGCGAGGGCGTGGCCGCCGGGTACGACGTCATCCTCACCACCGGCGGCACCGGCATCTCCCCGACCGACCGCACCCCGGACGCCACCGCGCGGGTGCTGGACTACGAGGTCCCGGGCATCCCGCAGGCCATCCGTGCCGAGGGCCTGGCCAAGGTGCCGACCGCGGCCCTCTCGCGGGGCCTCGCCGGAGTGGCCGGCCGCACCCTGATCGTGAACCTGCCCGGCTCCACCGGCGGCGTCCGCGACGGCCTCGCCGTCCTCGCGCGGATCCTGCCGCACGCGGTGGACCAGCTGCGGGGCGGGGACCACCCCAGACCGTCCGGGAGCCCGAGCTGAACGCACCCTCCTGGCCGGTGGTGCTGACCGACGGCGACGTCACGCTGCGGCCGATAAAACTGCGCGACCAGAGCGCCTGGCGCGAGGTCAACCGGCGCAACCGCGAATGGCTCCGGCCGTGGGAGGCCACGATCCCGCCGCCCGCGCCCTGGGGGCCGGTGATCCAGCGGCCGACGTACCGGCAGATGGTCCGCCACCTGCGGGCGGAGGCCAATGCGGGGCGGATGCTGCCCTTCGTGATCGAGTACCGGGGCCGGCTGGTCGGCCAGCTCACGGTCGCCGGGATCACCTGGGGCTCCATGTGCGCGGGCCACGTCGGTTACTGGGTGGACCGCGAGGTCGCCGGCCGCGGCGTCATGCCGACCGCGGTCGCGCTGGCCGTGGACCACTGCTTCACCAAGGTGGGCCTGCACCGCATCGAGGTGTGCATCCGCCCGGAGAACGCGCCGAGCCGGCGCGTGGTGGAGAAGCTGGGCTTCCGCGAGGAGGGGCTGCGGCCGCGCTACCTCCACATCGACGGCGCCTGGCGCGACCACCTCGTCTACGCACTGACGGCGGAAGAGGTCCCGGAGGGCCTGCTGCAGCGCTGGCACCGCCGACGGGCCCAGGGAACGACCCCTCAATAAAAATATCGAGTATCTGTTCGAATTCTTGGGACCGGCAGCCGATTCACCCATAACGTGATCCGAAGAATCACAAAAAAAGTCGGTGATATCAGCCGGTTCGTGCGACACACCGGTCCAATTGGCGGATCCCCCCGGCTGCGCCCCTCTACGGTGTGGGGTGTGAGCAGCAGCGGCCTCATCTACGCAGTCATTGTGGGGGCCTGGGCCGCCTACTTGGTGCCCATGTGGCTCCGGAGGCAGGACGAGCTGAACGAGGCCCGTCCGACGGAACGCTTCTCCACTGCCATTCGGCTGCTTTCGGGCCGGGCGGGAATGGAGCGCCGTTACGCCAAGGGGCTGCGTGACCGCGGTGACCACGAGGCGGAGCCCCAGTACCACGCTGATCCGGACGCCGCGACGGAAACGGTGAATTCCGTGGACGCCGACGCCCGGCCCGTCGTCGTGCCCCCGACCAGGGCGGAGTCGCGGTCGGCCCAGGTGGAGCGGCAGCGCCGCGAGCAGCGGCTGCAGGTGCTCGCCCGCCGCCGGCGCACCACCGCGCTCCTCTTCCTGACCTTCACGCTGGGCGCCGTCGTCGCCGCCGTCGGGGGCGTCGCCTACCTGTGGGCGCCGGCCGCGCCCGCCGTGCTGCTGAGCGCGTACATCGCGTACCTGCGCGCGCAGGAGCGCCGGCGCTACGAGTTCACCATGGACCGGCGGCGCGCCGAGGCGGCCGCCCGCCGCCTGCGCGAGAGCCGGCCCCGCCGCCGCGAGGCGGAGGAGGCCGCGGGGACCGAACCGGAGCCCGCGCCACCGGTGTCCCCGCAGGAGGCCGGCAGGCGCGCCCTGGTCGAGCAGACCGACCACGCCGAATGGGTCGACCAGACCCGCGAGCGCGAACGCGGCCCCGTCCGCGGTGACAGCTGGGAGCCGGTCCCGGTCCCGCTGCCCACGTACGTCACCGCCCCGGTCGCCCCGCGCGCCACGGGCCCGGCCGCCCCCGACGCCTGGAGCGCGACCCGCTCCAGCACGGCCGAGCCGACCGACCCCCGCCTGCGCGCCCAGCCCGGCCCCGTGGCCAAGGCCGACCCGAAGCAGGACGCGAAGCCCCAGCCGGGCCGCCCGCGCACCCAGGGCCGCGGCCGCACCCCGCTGTTCGACCAGTACGAGAGCGAGGACCGCCCCCGCGCGGCCAACGAATGACCCCCGCGCGGCCGCTCCCGGCAACGGATTTTGGAGCAGCACCGCGGGGATGCTAATGTTTCACACGTCGCAAGGGCCTGTGGCGCAGTCTGGTAGCGCACCTCGTTCGCATCGAGGGGGTCTGGGGTTCAAATCCCCACAGGTCCACAGACGACAGTTCTCGGATAGCTACCGGGAATCGTCACGAGATCCCGTCAGGTCGAAAGACCGGGCGGGATCTCGGCGTTTCCGGGGTCCTGGCCGAATGGCCCGGCTCCGCCGGGCCGTTGTGGGGGATTCCGGCTCACGGGTGGGTGAGGAGCTTGGCCATGCAGCGGCTGCTTTCGTAGTCGCGGTAGTAGCCGAACTTCTCCGAGGGGGCGTAGCCCGACGAGAGGTAGAGGGCTATCGCCTCCGGCTGCTGGTCGCCGGTCTCCAGGACCATCCGGCTGCGGCCCGCGGCGCGGGCGTCGGCCTCCAGCTCCGCCAGGATGCGGCGGGCCAGGCCGAGGCCGCGGGCCTCCGGTATGACGTACATGCGCTTCAGCTCGGCGTCGCCGTCCGAGTAGCCCTCGTCGTTCTCGTCCTGCGTGCGCCAGCCGCCGCTGGCCACCGGGGTGCCCCCCTCGTCGTACGCGAGCAGGTACAGGCCGTGCGGCGGGACGAACATCGCCGGGTCGAGGGAGGTGGCGTCGCCCTCGCCGCCGTAGCGGGCCTCGTACTCGAGCTGGACCTGGTCCTCGAGCTTGACCGCGTCGGGGTGGTCATAGGGCACTGTGCGGAGCTGGATCCCGTGAGACATCGAAACATCGTACGGAAGGGTCGGGCTATGGTGCTGGGATGCTCACCGTGACCTCCGTGAATGTCAATGGGATCCGCGCCGCCGCCAAGAAGGGCTTCTCCCCCTGGCTGGCCGGGTCGGATGCCGATGTCGTGTGCCTTCAGGAGGTGCGGGCGGAGGAGGCGCAGGTCCCGGACGAGGTGCGCCGGCCCGAGGGCTGGCACACCGTCTTCGCGCCGGCCGCCGCCAAGGGGCGGGCCGGGGTGGCGGTGTACACGCGCCGGGCGCCCGAGCGGGTGCAGGTGGGCTTCGGCAGCGAGGAGTTCGACGCCTCCGGGCGCTACCTGGAGGTGGACCTGCCCGGCGTGACCGTCGCCAGCCTGTACCTGCCCTCAGGGGAGGCCGGGACCCCGAAGCAGGACGAGAAGTACCGGTTCATGGGGGAGTTCCTGCCCTATCTGGCCGCACTGCGCGAACGCGCCGCTGCCGGCGGCCGCGAGGTCGTGGTGTGCGGCGACTGGAACATCTGCCACCGTGAGGCGGACCTCAAGAACTGGCGGACCAACCGCAAGAGCGCGGGGTTCCTGCCCGAGGAGCGCGAGTGGCTCGGGAAGGTCTATGACGAGGCAGGCTACGTGGACGTGGTGCGGGCCCTGCACCCCGACACCGAAGGCCCGTACTCGTGGTGGTCCTACCGCGGCCGAGCCTTCGACAACGACGCCGGCTGGCGCATCGACCTGCAGGTCGCGACCCCGGGCCTCGCGGCCCGCGCCGTCAAGGCGTTCGTCGAGCGGGCCGAGACGCACCCGGAGCGGTGGTCCGACCACGCGCCGGTGACCGCGGTCTACGAGCTCGGCTCCTGAGCGGGGCCCGACGGGCGGGCCGCCGCCAAGAGGCGGTCCATGGCAAGGGAGAGCTCCGCCTCCACCACGCCCTTGGTGAGGGGGCGCAGCCGGGCGACGGCCTCCTCGTCGGGCAGGTGCTCGGCGATGAGCTCGGCGAACAGGGCCGCCATGGCGTCCGCGTGCTCGCGGACCCGGCGGCCGGTCTCCAGGACCGCCGAGAGCGGGACGCCCTCGCGGACCAGGGCCGAGGAGACGTCCAGCAGGCGGCGGCTGACGTGGACGATCGCGTCGCCGTCGGTGGCGAGGTAGCCGAGGTCGAGGGCGGCCGCCAGGTTCTCCGGGGTGGCCTCGCCCTCGAAGTAGTCGGCGAGGGCCTCCGGCGTCAGCCGTACGGGGGTCTCCTCGGACCAGCCGATGCCGAGCAGCTCGCCGAGCTGGCTGACGTCGCGGCCGTTCTCGAAGGCGGCGGTCAGCTCGGCTATGCCGCCGAGGGTGTGGCCGCGCTCCAGCAGGGCGGCGATGGTGCGCAGCCGGGCCAGGTGGTGGTCGTCGTACCAGGCGATGCGGCCCTCGCGGCGCGGCGGCGGCAGGAGCCGGCGCTCGCGGTAGAAGCGCAGGGTGCGGACGGGGATGCCGGCCGCCTCGGCCAGCTCCTCCGTACGGTATTCGCGCACTGTCGTCCCCGCTTCCGTGTCTGCCACGGCCGAAGCCTATGGCGTACCGACGGTAACTTTCCGGGTGCGACCCCTACCCATGGGTACGGAGCTGCTCTACCCTCCCGATTGTGCCAGTGATTGCTGGCAGAGTGGCGCGACGGTGCGATGCGGAGAGGCGGCGGGCATGAGCGGCAGGGGCGGCACGGGCGGGCACGAGCACGTACGGGTGGCGGTGATCGGCTCCGGGTTCGGCGGGCTGGGCGCGGCCGTCCGGCTGCGCCGCGAGGGGATCACGGACTTCGTCGTCCTGGAACGGGCCGACTCCGTCGGCGGCACGTGGCGCGACAACAGCTATCCCGGATGCGCCTGCGACGTGCCCTCGCACCTCTATTCCTTCTCCTTCGCACCCAACCCCGACTGGCCGCGCACCTTCTCCGGCCAGCCGCACATCCGGGCCTACCTGGAGCACGTCGCCGACACCTTCGGCCTGCGCCCGCACATCCGGCTGAACCACGAGGTCCGCACGGCCCGCTGGGACGCCGAGCGGCTGCACTGGGAGATCGACACCACGGGCGGCACGCTCACCGCCGACGTCGTCGTCTCCGCGACCGGGCCGCTGTCCGACCCGAAGATGCCCGAGATCCCCGGGCTCGCCGAGTTCCCCGGCAAGGTCTTCCACTCCGCGCGCTGGGACCACGACTACGACCTGCGCGGCAAGCGCGTCGCCGTGATCGGGACCGGCGCCTCCGCCATCCAGATCGTCCCGGCCATCGCGCCCGACGTGGAGCGGCTCACCCTCTTCCAGCGCACCCCGCCGTGGGTCATGCCGCGCACCGACCGCGCCATCAGCTCGGTCGAACGCTGGCTGCACCGCCAGCTGCCGTTCACCCGGGCGGCCCGCCGCGGGCTGCTGTGGGGGATCCGGGAGCTGCAGGTCAGCGCCTTCACCAAGCGGCCGAACCAGCTCGGGCTGATCGAATCGCTGGCGAAGGCCAATATGGCCCGCTCCATCAAGGACCCGGAGCTGCTGGCCCGGCTGACGCCCTCGTACCGGATCGGCTGCAAGCGGATCCTGCTGTCGAGCGACTACTACCCGGCGCTCGCCCGGCCCAACGTGGACCTCGTCGCCTCCGGGCTGAAGGAGATCCGCGGCACCACCCTGATCGCCGCGGACGGTACCGAGACCGAGGCCGACGCGATCGTCTTCGGGACCGGCTTCCACGTCACGGACATGCCGATCGCGGACCGGGTGGTGGGCGCGGAGGGCCGTACGCTCGCCGACCACTGGAAGGACGGGATGCAGGCGCTGCGCGGGGCGACCGCCGCCGGCTTCCCGAACTGGATGACGATCATCGGCCCGAACACCGGGCTCGGGAACAGCTCGATGATCCTGATGATCGAGTCGCAGCTGAACTACATGGCCGACTACCTGCGCCAGCTGGACCTGTTGGGCGGGCGGGCCGCGCTCGCCGCCCGGCCGTCGGCCGTGAACCGGTGGAACCGGCACGTCCAGGCGCGGATGCAGCGGACCGTGTGGAACACCGGCGGCTGCACCAGCTGGTACCTGGACGCGCAGGGCCGCAACACCACCGTCTGGCCGGGGACCACCGGCGAGTTCCGCAAGCTGACCCGGACGGTGGACCTGGGCGAGTACGAGGTGGTGCGCGTCCGGGACGACGGCCGCGAACGGGTCCCCGCCCAGGCGACGGCGGCGAAGGGTCCGGCCAATACCCCCGGGGAGACCGCCGCCCAGACCGCCGCCAAGGCCGTCGCCGAGGAGGGCGCCGCATGAGCAGCCGTACGAGCCGCCGCCCCGCCCACGCCACCACCGGGCGGTACGCCCCGCCCGCCGCCCGGCGCGAACGGTTCGCCGTCTCCGCCGACGGCGCCCGCCTGCACGTGGAGGAGCACGGCCCCGAGCAGGCCCCGGCCGTCGTCCTCGCCCACGGCTGGACCTGCTCCACCGCCTTCTGGGCCGCCCAGATACGCGAGCTCGCCCAGGACCACCGGGTCATCGCCTACGACCAGCGCGGACACGGGCGCAGCCCGGTCGTCCCCGCCTCCGGCTACAGCACCACCGCGCTCGCCGACGACCTCGTCGCCGTGCTGCGCACCACCCTCGCCCCCGGCGAACGGGCCGTCGTCGCAGGGCACTCCATGGGCGGCATGACGATCATGGCCGCCGCCGGCCGGCCCGAGTTCGCCGAGCACACCGCGGCCGCCCTGCTGTGCAGCACCGGAAGCTCCCGCCTGACCGCCGAGTCCCTCGTGCTGCCCCTGCGCCCCGGCCCGGTACGGACCCGCCTCACCCGGGCCGTCCTCGGCTCCCGGGCCCCGCTCGGACCGGTCACGCCCGTGGCCCGGCAGGTGCTGAAGTACGCCACCATGGGACCCGGATCGGCGCCCGACCGGGTCGACGCCTGCGCCCGTATCGTGCACGCCTGCCCCACCGACGTCCGGTACGGCTGGTCCCGGGTCCTGGCCGAGCTGGATCTGGACGCCGGCCTGGCGGCGCTCACCGCGCCCACCGCCGTCATCGGCGGCACGAGCGACCGGCTCACCCCGATCGGCCACGCCCGCGGCCTCGCCGCGGCCCTGCCCCACTGCGTCGGGCTGACCGAGCTCACCGGAATGGGCCACATGACCCCGATCGAGGCCCCCGAGGCCGTCACCGCCGCCGTGCGCGAGCTGGCCGGCCGGTACCTGACCCCGTCGACGTCCCAGGAGCAGAAGGAGAAGACGCCGTGAGCACCCGCAGGAGTCTGGAAGGCCAGGTCGCCGTCGTCACCGGCGCCGCCCGCGGCGTGGGCGAGCTGCTCGCCCGCAAGCTCTCCGCGCGCGGCGCCCGGGTGGCGCTGGTCGGCCTGGAGCCGGAGGCCCTCAAGGAGGTCTCCGAGCGGCTGCACACCGACAGCGACCACTGGTACGCCGACGTCACCGACCAGGAGGCGATGTCCCGGGTCGCGCAGGAGGTCAAGCAGCGCTTCGGCAAGGTGGACATCGTCGTCGCCAACGCGGGCGTCGCCGCCGGCGGGCCGTTCGCCGACTCCGACCCCGACTCCTGGCGCCGGGTGATCGAGGTCAACCTGATCGGCGGCGCCGTCACCGCCCGCGCCTTCCTGCCGGTGCTCACCGAGAGCCGGGGCTACTTCCTCCAGATCGCCTCGCTCGCCGCGATCACTCCCGCCCCGATGATGTCGGCGTACTGCGCCTCCAAGTCCGGCGTCGAGGCCTTCGCGCACTGCCTGCGCGCCGAGGTCGGCCACAAGGGCGTCAAGGTCGGCGTCGGCTACCTGTCCTGGACCGACACCGACATGGTGCGCGGCGCCGACCGGAACGACGTGATGCGCGAGCTGCGCGGGCGCCTGCCGTGGCCGGCGAACCGCACGTACCCGCTGGGCCCGGCCGTGGACCGGATCGTCGCCGGCATCGAGCGCCGCTCGGCCCACGTCTACGCCCAGTGGTGGCTGCGCGGGATGCAGTCCGTCCGCGGCTACCTCCCGGCGGTCATCGCGCTGGGCGGACAGCGGGAGATGAAGCGGTTCGAACCGCGCCTGGGCGAGAGCCCCAAGGGGCTGGTGGGGGCGGGCGGGGCCGCCGACGAAGCGGCCCGGATGCAGCGCAACTGATCGAAATGCGACCTTTGTCCTGTCGTGCAAGTCTGGTCGAGGCCCGGTCCCCTAGACCCTCCAGGAGGGAAAAGCATGGGCATCAAGGACGAGTCCCAGAACCAGGCGCAGGAGCTCAAGGGCAAGGCCCAGAAGGCCAAGCAGGATGCGTCGCAGCGCTCCCAGCAGGCCAAGGGCAAGGCCCAGCAGGGCCAGGAGCGCGCCCGGCAGAGCGGCCAGGACAAACTGGACGACGTACGCGACGAGCTCGACGACTGGGACGCGTGAGTCGGCGAGGAAGTGACCGAACGGGCCTGACTGCCACCAGGCCTTGACGCACACAGCGCTGAGGGGCGCGACCCGTACTCTTCTCCGGGTCGCGCCCCTCCTGCGTTGTGCTGTTCCTTCTGTCCTGCTCGTCCGCTACCGCGGCGGCAGCTTCGGGCGCCGCAGGTCCGGCACGTCCTCGTAGCCGGGCGGTACGGCGGCCGGGTCCTGCTCCAGCAGCTCCAGCGCCAGGTGCACGGCGTCGTCCAGTTGGGCGTGCCGGCCCTCCGCCCAGTCGAGCGGGGTCCGCAGGATCTCCAGGTCCGGCTCCACGCCGTGGTTCTCCACCGACCAGCCGTACTCCGGGAACCAGGCGGCGTTCATCGGCACCGTGATCACCGTGCCGTCGCCCAGGGTGTGCCGGCCCGTCATGCCGACGACCCCGCCCCAGGTGCGCTGGCCCACCACCGGGCCCAGGCCCAGCAGTTTGAACGCCGCGGTGATCATGTCGCCGTCGGAGGAGGTCGCCTCGTCGGCCAGCGCCACGATCGGGCCGCGGGGCGCGTTGGAGGCGTAGCTGACGGGCTGGGCGTTGCGGGTGAGGTCCCAGCCGAGGATCGAGCGGGTCAGCTTCTCGACCACCAGCTCGCTGATGTGCCCGCCCGCGTTGCCGCGCACGTCCACGATCAGGGCCGGCCGGGACATCTCCATGCGCAGGTCGCGGTTGAACTGCGCCCAGCCGGAGCCCCCCATGTCGGGGATGTGCAGGTATCCGCACTTGCCGCCGCTGACCTCGCGGACGACGGCGCGCCGCTTGGAGACCCAGTCCTGGTAGCGCAGCGGCCGCTCGTCGATCAGCGGGACCACCGCCACCCGCCGGGCGCGGCCCTCCCCTTCGGCGGGTGTGAAGGTCAGTTCGACGGTGGTGCCGCCCGCCGCCGCGAGCAGGGGGTAGGGCCCGGCCACCGGGTCGACGGGCCGGCCGTCCACGTGCGTGAGGACCGCGCCCTCGCGGATCCCGGTGCCGGCGAGCGGGGAGCGGGCCTTGGAGTCGGAGGACTCGCCGGGCAGGATCCGCTTGACCACCCAGCCCTCGTCCCGCGGCACGAGGTTGGCGCCGAGCAGACCGATGGGCCGCTGGTAGTGCGGCGGGCCCTCGTTGCGGCGGGCGGGGGAGACGTACGCGTGGGAGGTGCCGAGCTCGCCGAGTACCTCGCGCAGCAGGTCGGCGAACTCGTCGGGGGAGGCGACCCGTTCGACGAGCGGCCGGTACTGGGCGAGGACGCCGTCCCAGTCGATGCCGCACATCTTCGGCTCCCAGAAGTACGCCCGGATCAGCCGGCCCGCCTCCTCGAAGGCCTGGCGCCACTCGGCGGCCGGGTCCACCTCGTGCCGGATGCGCCGCAGGTCCAGGTAGACGGTGGAGTCGCTGTCGCCCGACTCGGTGGCCGGGACCGCCCGCAGGTCGCCGTCGTCGTTGAGGACGAGCCGGGTGCCGTCGCCGCTGACCGCGAACCAGTCCAGCCCGGAGGCCAGTTCGCTCTTGCGGGCCTTGGTGATGTCGAAGTGCTCCAGGGTGGGCTTGCCGCTGATGTCGGCGGGGTTGGCGAAGGTCTCGCCGAGCGCCCCGGAGATCGGCCAGCGCAGCCACACCAGCCCGCCGCCGTGCACCGGGTGCAGGGCCGAGTACTTCGAGGCCGCCACCGGGAACGGGGTGACCCGGCTCTCCAGGCCCTCCACCTCCACGATCACCGAGCCGTCGCCGTCCCCGGACTCCCCCTCCACCGGGTCGAGCCCGCCCGCCGCGGGACGGCCCTCGGGGGTGAGGGCGAAGGGCGAGGGCGTCGCCGAGGACAGCGGCACCAGGTACGGGCGGCAGCCCAGCGGGAAGGACAGGTCGCCGGTGTGCACGTCGTACACGGGGTCGAAGCCGCGCCACGACAGGAAGGCCAGGTAGCGGCCGTCGCGGGTGAAGACCGGGTGGTCGTCCTCGAAGCGGCCGTTGGTGACGTCGACGACGGCGCGCGGGCCCGGGCCGGAGATCCGGGCCATCTTGATCTGCCGCAGCGAGCGCCCGATGCCCGGGTGCGACCAGGTCAGCCAGGCCCCGTCCGGCGAGAACGCCAGGTCGGTGACGGGCCCGTTGACGGACCGGATGAGCTCGGTGACCTCTCCGCCCGACTCCTCGGTGGCGTCGATGAGCAGCAGCCGCCCGTCGTGGGAGGCGATCGCGAGGCGCTCGCCGTCCGGGTCGGAGAGCAGCTCCAGTACGCGGCCCAGCTGCCCGGAGGCCAGCCGCCGGGGCTCGCGGTCGCCGGAGGCCCGCGGCAGGGAGGCGATCTCGATGGCGTCCTCGCCCTCCGCGTCCGTCACGTACGCGATCTGCCCGCTCGTGCCGAGCATCTCGGGCAGCCGCACCCGCACCCCGGGGGTGTCGGCGATGGTGCGGGCGGGCCCGTCGCGGTGGGTGAGCCAGTACAGGCTGCCGCGGATGACGACGGCGCTGGCCCGCCCGGTGGTGTCCACGGACAGCGAGTCGACGTGGTGGGCGGCGGGCACCTGGTAGTGGCGCCGGCCCGCGCGGGGGCCGCCGAGGCGGACGTCGAGCCGGCGCGGGACGGCCTCGGGCGCGAGGGACTCGACGAGCCACAGCTCCCCGGCGCACTGGTAGACGACCCGCGCGCCGTCGCTGGAGGCGTGTCGGGCGTAGAACTCCTCGTGGTCGGTGTGCCGGCGCAGGTCGGTGCCGTCGGGCAGGCAGGAGTACAGGTTGCCGATGCCCTCGTGGTCGGAGAGGAAGGCGATCCGGCCGTCCACGAACATCGGGGCGTCGAGGTGGCCGTCGATGTCCTCCAGCAGCCGCTTGCCGTGCAGCCAGAGCCGGCCGGTGGCGCCGCCGCGGTAGCGCTTCCAGGCGGCGGGCTCGTGCGGCGGCTTGCCGGTCAGCAGCAGGGTGCGCCGCTCGCCCACCCCCTGCCCCTCGCCGTCCTCGTGGACCGCGATGTCCGAAACCGGACCCCACGGCAGCCGGCCGCCGGGAGAGCCGTCGGTGGGCAGGCAGTAGGCCCAGGCGAAGTAGGAGAAGGGCTGCCCGTGCGAGGACACCGCCAGGATGTCGCTGCGGCCGTCCTTGTCGGGCGGGGTCCAGCCGCAGACCCGGGTGTCGGTGGCGCCCCAGTAGCTGAGCTGGCGGGCCGCGCCGCCGTCGACCGGGGCGAGGTGGACCTCGGGGTCGAGGCTGCGCCAGGTGGTGAAGGCGATGTGACGGCCGTCGGGGGAGAAGCGGGGGTGGCCGATGCGGGTGCGGTCGACGGTGATCCGCCAGGCGCGGCCCGGGGTCTGGCCTTCCGGGACCAGCGGGGCGACCCACAGGTCGTCCTCGGCGGCGAAGCACAGGAGGTCGTCGTGCAGATGCGGGAAGCGGAGGTACGCGACGTCGTGACTCACCCCACAATGCTTTCCGCGCCGAGGGGGCGCGGCAACTCGTACAGGTGATCCACGCCACCCCTCGAAACGAAACGGAACGGTTTCGTTTCGCTTGCCTGAGGGGTATCGTCGTCGGTGTACGCAACGGTTTCGCCCGGACGGGAGGTGTCGGACATGCCCGAGGAGGTCTCCTCACGGCGCACCCGCATCACCCCCGAGCGGGAGGCCGAACTCCACGGGGCGGTCCTCGACCTCCTGCGCGAGGTCGGCTACGAGGCGCTGACCATGGACGCGGTCGCCGCCCGTACCAAGTCCAGCAAGGCCACCCTCTACCGCCAGTGGGGGAGCAAGGCCGAGCTGGTCGCCAAGGCCCTGCGGTGCACCCAGCCGGTCTCCCTGGCGGAGATCGACACGGGCAGCCTGCGCGGGGACTTCGGGCTGATGGTCCAGCGCTCCGACGACGCGCAGATGGCTAAGGACACCGCCCTGATGCGGGGTCTGGCCCACGCCGTCCACGAGAGCCCGGAGCTCCACAAGGCGCTGCGGGACCTGCTGGTCGACCCGGAGATCACCGGACTCCAGGTGATGCTGAGGCGAGCCGTCGACCGGGGGGAGATCGCCCCCGACTGTCCGGCCCTTCCGTTCGTACCGCACATGCTCATCGGGGCGTTCATCTCGCTCCCGCTGATCGAGGACCGGTCCGTCGACCGGACCTTCCTCGGCCAGTTCATCGACGCCGTGGTCTTCCCCGCCCTCGGCGTCTGAGCACCCGTACAGCGCACCGCACCGCACTGCACCGCCCTGCTGCTCCTGACACGCCGCTCTCGTCGTCGGGCCGGCTCTCCACGCCCTGATCCGTCCCATCCACGACGGATCCACCACGACCTGAACGGGAGAACCGCCTCCGTGGCCACCTTCCTCTACAGACTCGGCAGGGGCGCCTTCCGGCGCCGCGGCCTCACCGCCCTCATATGGGTGGCACTGCTCTTCGCCGCCGGCTTCGGCGCGGCGTCGGCGGGCGCGCCCACCTCCGGCTCGTTCTCCATGCCCGGTACGGAGGCCCAGAAGGCCTTCGACGTGCTGGACGAGAAGTTCCCGGGCATGTCCGCCGACGGCGCCTCCGCGCGCATCGTCATCAAGGCGCCGCAGGGCGCGAAGATCACCGACCAGGCCAACAAGGACCAGGTCGAGAAGATCGTCTCCGGCATCAAGGACGGCGAGGGCAAGGCCCAGGTCGCCTCGGTCGCCGACCCCTTCCAGGTGCAGGCCGTCAGCCAGGACGGCTCCACCGCGTACATCAGCGTGAAGTACACCGTCAGCGGCATGGAGCTGAAGGACGACACGCGCGACGCGCTCAAGGAGTCCGGCACCGCCGCCAAGGCCGCCGGGCTGACCGTCGAGATCGGCGGCGACGCCCTGATGACCGCGCCCGAGCAGGGCTCCGGCGAGATCATCGGCATCGTGATCGCCGCGATCGTGCTGGTCATCACCTTCGGTTCCCTGGTCGCGGCCGGGCTGCCGCTGCTGACCGCGCTGATCGGCGTCGGCATCGGCGTCTCCAGCATCACCGCGCTCGCCAACGTACTCGACCTCGGCTCCACCACCTCCACCCTCGCGATGATGATCGGCCTCGCGGTCGGCATCGACTACGCCCTCTTCATCGTCTCCCGCTACCGCGTGGAGCTCGCCGAGGGCCGCGACCGGGACGAGGCCGCGGGCCGGGCCGTCGGAACCGCCGGCTCCGCCGTCGTCTTCGCCGGTCTGACCGTGGTCATCGCCCTGGTGGGCCTGGCCGTCGTCAACATCCCGATGCTGACCAAGATGGGCGTCGCCGCCGCGGGCACCGTGGTCATCGCCGTCCTCGTCGCCCTGACGCTGGTCCCGTCCATCCTGGGCTTCGCCGGCAAGAAGGTCCTGCCCGCCGGCACCAAGAGCAAGCTGTTCGGCAAGGGCCGCCCGGCCGGCGCCGAGCCCAAGGCCAACGGCGGCACCCGCTGGGCCCGCTTCGTGCTGCGCCGCCCGGTGCTCGTGCTCCTCGCCGGCGTGATCGGCCTCGGCGCGCTCGCCATCCCGGCGGGCAAGCTGGAGATGGGCCTGCCCGACGACGGCGCCCAGCCCGTCTCCACCACCCAGCGCAAGGCCTACGACCTGCTCTCGGAGGGCTTCGGCCCCGGCTTCAACGGCCCGCTGCTCGTGGTCGTCGACGGCGACAAGAAGCTCGCCGACCAGACCGAGGCGCGGATCAAGGGCCTGCAGGGCGTGGCGGTGGTCACCCCGCCGACCCCCAACAAGGACGGCGACGCCTCGATCATCACGGTGATCCCGAAGGACCGCCCGGCCTCCGCGGAGACCGAGGCCCTGGTCCACGAGATCCGCGAGGGCAGCCCGGACGAGGTCCTCGTCACCGGCGCCACCGCGATGAACATCGACTTCTCGCAGAAGATGAACGACGCGCTGCTGCCCTACCTCGGACTCGTCGTCGGCCTCGCCTTCCTGCTCCTGATGGTGGTCTTCCGCTCGGTCCTGGTCCCGCTCAAGGCGGCCCTCGGGTTCCTGCTGTCGGTCGTCGCGGCCCTCGGCGCGGTCGTCGCGGTCTTCCAGTGGGGCTGGCTCGGCTCGCTCTTCGGGGTGGAGCAGACCGGCCCGATCATGAGCATGATGCCGATCTTCATGGTGGGCGTCGTCTTCGGCCTGGCCATGGACTACGAGGTCTTCCTCGTCACCCGGATGCGTGAGGCGTACGTCCACGGCGAGCGCCCGGGCCAGGCCGTGGTGACCGGCTTCCAGTACAGCGCCCGCGTGGTCGTGGCCGCCGCCGTCATCATGATCGCGGTGTTCGCCGGCTTCATCGGCGCGAGCGAGCAGATGGTGAAGATGATCGGCTTCGGCCTGGCCGTCGCCGTCTTCTTCGACGCCTTCATCGTCCGCATGACCATCGTCCCGGCGGTGCTCGCCCTGCTCGGCCACAAGGCCTGGTGGCTGCCGCGCTGGCTGGACCGGCTCCTGCCGAACGTGGACGTGGAGGGCGAGAGCCTGCGCCGGCACCTGGAGTCCGAGGGCGGCTCCGCCCAGGACCACGGCCCGGACAAGGACCGCGAGCTGGTCAGCGCCTGACCCGCACGCCCTGTCCGTACGCCCTCGTGGGTACGTACGACCGGCCCCGCACCCGAATCCCGGGTGCGGGGCCGGTCCCGTTAGGCCGACCGGGTGACGGCGGCGTACGTACGGCGCAGGAAGCGGCGCAGCGCGGCGCTGTCGAACTGGATGACCGCGACGCCCTCGGGCGAGTGGAACTCGACGACCGCCTGCGCGCGGCCGCAGGGCCAGACGCGCACGTCGCCGGTGCCGCTCGGGCCCTGCAGGCCGGCCTCGAGCAGGGCCCGGGGGAAGACCCACTCGTTGTCGGTGCCCTCGGGGGAGAGGCCGGCGGGGAAGACGATGCGCACGGCCAGCGGCTCGGCGGCGGCGAAGCGCAGGGCGACGGGGATCTTCCGGTAGAGCGGATCGTCCGTGACGACGCGGGCGGTGACGCGCTCCTCGACGGCCGCCGCGAGTGCGGTGGCGGTCGCCGTGGCGGTGCCGGCGGTGGTCGCCGTGGTCGTCGCGGTGGCGGTCGTGGGGGGATCCTCGGCGGTGGCTGACATCGACAAGCTCCCTCTCATCGGGACATATGAGTCCGTATTCCCCTCAGCCTCGCACAATCCCACGAAATCGCGCGCTGTTGTTTGTGGCGCCGCCGCTCTTGCCAATCGTTTGCAAGTAAGCCCTATTCTTGAACGGATAAAGATTTTGTACGTTCAAGGACCGCAGGAAGCGGAGCCAGCTCATGCACGTGCCCGATGGATTCATCGACGCCCCCGTCTCCGTCGCCGCAGGCGCCGTCGCCGCCACGGCGGTCGCCGTCAGCCTGCGCGGCGCCCGCCGGGAGCTCGACGAGCGCACCGCGCCGCTCGCCGGCCTCGTCGCCGCCTTCATCTTCGCCGTGCAGATGCTGAACTTCCCCGTCGCCGCCGGCACCAGCGGACACCTGCTCGGCGGCGCCCTCGCCGCCATACTCGTCGGCCCGTACACCGGGGTGCTCTGCGTCTCCGTCGTCCTGCTCATGCAGGGCGTGCTCTTCGCCGACGGCGGCTTGACCGCCCTCGGCGTGAACATCACCAACATGGCCGTGGTCACCGTGGTCGTCGCCTACGCCGTCTTCCGCGGCCTGGTGAAACTGCTGCCCCGCACCCGCCGCTCCGTCACCGCCGCGGCCTTCGCGGGAGCCCTGCTGTCCGTGCCCGCCGCGGCCGGCGCCTTCACCCTCCTCTACGCCCTCGGCGGCACCACCGACGTGCCGATCGGCAAGGTGACCACCGCCATGGTCGGCGTGCACGTGCTCATCGGCCTCGGCGAGGCGGCCATCACCGCCGCCACCGTGGGCGCCGTACTGGCCGTCCGGCCGGACCTGGTGCACGGGGCGCGCGGGCTGACCGCGCCGCTGAAGCTGCGCGTCGGCGGCGAGCTCGTCGACGCCCCGGCCGCGGCGCCCGCCGCCGCGCCCGCCGCCGCCCGTTCCACGAAGAAGGTGTGGGCCACCGGCCTGGTCACCGCCCTCGTCCTGGCCGGCTTCGTCTCCTTCTACGCCTCCGCCAGCCCCGACGGCCTGGAGAAGGTCGCCGCCGACCAGGGCATCGACCGGAACGCGCGCGAGCACGCCGCCGCCGGCTCCCCGCTCGCCGACTACGGCGTCAAGGACGTCGACGACGCCCGCCTCTCCGGCGGCCTCGCCGGCGTCATCGGGGTCGGCGCGACCATCGCCGTCGGCACGGGCGTCTTCTGGACCGTGCGCCGCCGCCGCACCGACGGCCCGGCCGCCGCCGCCCCCGCAGCCGCCCCCTCGGTCCGCTGACGTGGGAGCGGGCCACGCCCACAAGCTCTACCGGCACGGGCACTCGCCGGTCCACGCGCTGCCGCCGCACTGCAAGCTCGCCGCGGCCTTCGCGTTCGTCGTGGTCGTCGTGTCCACCCCGCGCGAGGCGGTGTGGGCCTTCGGCCTGTACGCCGTCCTGATCGCGGCGGTCACGGCCGTCGCCCGGATCCCGGCGGGCTTCCTGCTGCGCCGGCTGCTGATCGAGGTCCCGTTCGTCCTGTTCGCCGTGCTCATGCCGTTCGTGGCGCAGGGCGAGCGGGTCGAGGTCCTCGGCATGTCGCTGAGCGTCTCCGGCCTCTGGGGCGCCTGGAACGTCCTGGCCAAGGGCACGCTCGGCGTCGCCGCTTCCGTCCTGCTCGCCTCGACCACGGAGCTGCGGGCACTGCTGCTCGGGCTCCAGCGGCTGAAGCTGCCGCCGCTGCTCGTGCAGATCGCCTCCTTCATGATCCGCTACGGCGACGTCATCACCGACGAGCTGCGCCGGATGTCCATCGCCCGCCGCTCGCGCGGCTTCGAGGCCCGCGGCATCCGGCACTGGGGCGTCCTGGCCAAGACCGCCGGGGCCCTGTTCATCCGCTCGTACGAGCGCGGCGAGCGGGTCCACCTCGCGATGGTCAGCCGCGGCTACACCGGCTCGATGCCGGTGATCGACGACATCGCGGCCACCCGCGCCCAGTGGGCGCAGTCGGCCGTACTCCCGGCGACGGCGCTCGCCGTCTGTGTGATCGGATGGATGCTGTGACCGCACCTGTGGACTCCCCTTCCCCGTCTCTGGAGGTCTCCGGCCTCGCCTACGCCTACCCGGACGGCCACCAAGCGCTCTTCGGTGTGGACCTGAGCGTCGGGCGCGGCGAGCGGGTGGCCCTGCTCGGGCCCAACGGCGCCGGCAAGACCACGCTGGTGCTGCACCTGAACGGCATCCTCGGCGGCGGCGTCGGCACCGTGGCGGTCGCCGGCCTGCCCGTGGAGAAGCGGAACCTCGCCGAGATCCGGCGCCGCGTCGGCATCGTCTTCCAGGACCCCGACGACCAGCTGTTCATGCCCACCGTCCGGGAGGACGTCGCCTTCGGCCCGGCCGCGGCCGGGCTGCGCGGCGCCGAGCTCGAAGCCCGGGTCACCGAGGCCCTGGAGCTGGTCGGGATGGCGGGCTTCGCCGACCGGCCCCCGCACCACCTGTCGTTCGGGCAGCGCCGGCGCGTCGCGGTGGCGACCGTCCTCGCCATGCGGCCGGAGATCCTCGTCCTGGACGAGCCGTCCTCCAACCTGGACCCGGCCTCGCGGCGCGAGCTCGCCGACATCCTGCGCTCGCTGGACGTGACCGTGCTGATGGTGACGCACGACCTGCCGTACGCGCTGGAGCTGTGCCCGCGGTCGGTGGTGCTCAGCGAGGGCGTCATCGCGGCCGACGGGCGCACCCAGGACCTGCTGTGCGACGAGGAGCTGATGCGGGCCCACCGCCTGGAGCTGCCCTTCGGCTTCGACCCGCGCTCGGTGTCCGTGGCATAACCACGGGCCCGGCGTGGTTGGACCCCTCGTGAACATCCAAGGTCAGGTGGCGGAGGGCTTCGAGCCCGTCCGGGACGCCTTCGTGCGCAATTTCGAGGTACTCGGCGACCGGGGCGCGGCGGTGGCCGTGTACCGGGACGGCCGACGGGTGGTGGACCTGTGGGCGGGCCCGCGGGACGTCGACGGCGCGGACGGCTCCGAGCCGTGGGCGGCCGGTACGGCCCAGGTGGTGCGCTCGGCCACCAAGGGCGTGGCCGCCGTCGTACCGCTGCTGCTGCACCAGCGGGGGCTGCTGGACCTGGACGCGCCGGTGGCGGAGTACTGGCCGGAGTTCAAGGCGGGCGGCAAGGAGCGGACCCTGGTGCGGGACCTGCTCGCGCACCGGGCGGGCGTGCCGGCGCTGGACGTGCCGCTGACCCTGGCGGAGGCGGTGGACGGGCTGTCGGGGGCGCGGGCGGTCGCCGGGCAGCGGGCGTTCTGGGAGCCGGGCACCGCGCACGGCTACCACGCGCAGACCTTCAGCTGGCTGCTGTCGGAGCTGGTGCTGCGGGTGACGGGCGCCTCGCTGGGGCAGTGGCTCGCGCAGGAGGTCACGGGGCCGCGGGGGCTGGACTTCTGGATCGGGCTGCCGCAGGCGGTGGCGGACGCGGGCCGCGTGGGGCGGGTCGGGCCCGTGGAGGCGCCGGAGCCGGCGGCGGGGCTGCGGACGCGGCCCCGCAGAAACGTTTCGGAGGCCTGGGCGGATCCGGAGTCGCTGACCCGGCGCGCCTTTGCCGCGATCACCCCGCTCGCCGACGAGAACGACCCGGAGTTCCAGGCCGCCGAACTCCCGGCCTCGGCCGGCATCGGCACCGCCCGGGGGCTGGCCGGCCTGTACGCGGCGCTGCTGGGCGACACCGAGGACGGGGCCCGGCTGTTCACGGCCGAGACCGCCGCCCTGGCGGGTACGGAGCTGTCGGCCGGTCCGGACCGGGTGCTGGTCGTCCACACGCGCTTCGGGCCGGGGTACATGCTGCACAGCACGGCCTCGCCGCTGCTGTCCCCGGCCTCCTTCGGGCACCCGGGGCGGGGTGGCTCGCTGGCCTTCGCGGACCCGGAGGCGGGTGTCGGCTTCGGGTACGTCACCAACGCCCACGCCAAGTCGGTCACCGCCGACCCGCGGGCCCAGGCGTTGGTCCGGGCCCTGCGGTCCTGTCTCTGACGGGGGCGGGGAGGGCGCGGTCGGCAGCCGGGCCCTGCGGGGGCTGACCCTGCGGGGGCGTTCCCCTACCCGCCCCTTCCCGAAACCGTGGCCTGCGGCCCCGGCCCCCGCTCGCCTCAATCGCCGGCGGGGCTGAAGGGTCGTGGCTCCGCCCCCGGTATGCCTGCGCCTCAATCGCCAACGGGGCTGAAGGGTCGTGGCTCCGCCCCCGGCATGCCCGCGCCTCAATCGCCGGCGGGGCTCAAAGATCGGGGCTCCGCCCCGGACCCCGCGCCTCAAACGCCGGCGGGGCTGATTTTCGCCGGGCGGGGATGGAATTGCCGCACAGCGGCACGATCCAGCCCGCGGCGTTTGAGCGCACGGGGCTCGGCGTCACTGCGCGCTGCGGTCCGGCCATTCCAGCCCCGCCGGCGTTTGAGGCGCGGGGGTGCGGGGGCGGAGCCCCCGAAGCGGTGCCGCGCCCGGCAGCGGGGCTTCCGGCGAGCCGGGCCGGTGCAGTGTGACGGGGCCGGAGAATCCAGCCCGCCGGCGTTTGAGGCGTGGGGTGTCGGCCGCAGGGCGGGTCGGTCAGGAGTTGAGGACCGCGGCGACGATGGGGCCGGCCGCGTCGCCGCCGTGGCCCCCCGCTTCGACCATGGCGGCCGCGGCCACGTCGCCGCTGTACCCGGTGAACCAGCTGTCCGGGCTGCCGGCGCCGTCGACCTCCGCCGAGCCGGTCTTCGCACCCTTGTCCGAGCCGCGTACCCCGCTCATCACCTCCGCCGCCGTCCCGTCCGCGGCCGTCTGGCGCATCATCCGGACCAGCTGCTGCGCCACCGACGGCTTCATCGCACGCGCCGCCTGCGCGAGCGGCCGCCCGTCGAGGTCCGCGGGGACCAGCACCGGCTGCCGGAAGACGCCGGTGCGGGCCGTGGCCGTGATCGAGGCGACGTTGAGCGGGTTCATGGTGATCTGGCCCTGCCCGATGTACTCGGCCGCCGCCCCCGCACCCGTCGCCTCGGGCACCTTGCCGTCGGCGGACCGGATGCCGGTCTTCCAGTCCAGCCCGATCCCGAAGACCTCCCGGGCCTCCTTCGACAGCGCGGCGTCGTCGTTCACGTCGTCGATCCGCTTGATGAAGGCGGTGTTGCAGGAGCGGGCGAAGGCCGTCGCGAACGGCGCGTTCCCGGGCAGGTCGAAGTGGTTGAGGTTGTGGAAGGAGCGGCCGCCCCAGGAGGCCTCCTTCGTGCACTGCGCCGGCTGGTCGGCCGCCGCCCGGCCGCGGTCGATCAGCATGGCCGCCGTCACGATCTTCATCGTGGAGCCGGGGGCGCGGGCGCCCTCCATGGCCGCGTTGAAGCCGTCCTTGCGGTGGTTGGCGACGGCCAGGATGTGCCCGTTGCTCGGTTTGACCGCGACGACCGAGGCCTCGGGGTAGCGGGCGACGGCCTTCTCGGCGGCGGCCTGGACGTTCGCGTCGAGGGTCGTCTTCAGGGTGCTCGGCTCGCCCTCCGCCAGGGTCAGCAGCGTCCGTCGGGGCCCGGCCGGCACGGCCGGCTCGATCCACAGCTCGGCGCCGCCCTTGCCGCCCGCCTTCGCGCCGTACGTCTGGCGGAGCTGGTCGAGGACCGGCCCGAGCGAGGGGTACTTCTCGGCGGTGAGCTCCTCCCCGTTGCGGTCGACGGCCTTGACCGGCGGGGCGGCGGGCGCGCCCGCGCGCAGCTTCTCGTCCTTGCCGAGCTGCGGGTGGATCACCGACGGCTGCCAGTCGACCAGCGCCTTCCCGCTGGTCGCGCCGCGTACGACGGTGAGTCGGGAGCTGTACGCGAGGGGCTTGGTCACGCCCTCGTACGTGATCTCGGCGGCCACCGTGAACGGGACGGTCGTCCCCGTCGGGGTGCCGGGCGTGATCACGGCCTTCGAGACGTGGGCCGCTGCCCGGTAGTCGGCCACGGCGCTCTGTGCGGCCTGGGTGTTGTTGGTGAGCCCGGCGGCCTCGCGGTCGTTGCCGGCGGCCCAGGCCGCGAGGAAGGCCTTGGCGGTGCGGGCGGCCTCCTCGTCGGTGACCGGCCCGCTGCCCTTCGCGGCGCTCTTCGCGGTGGCGCCGTCGGCGCTCGCGCGGCCGCCGCCGTGCCCGCTGCCGGCGTTGTCGACCAGCGTGTACACCCCGTACCCGGCCCCGCCGACCATCGCGAGGAACACCCCGCCGATGACGGCGCCCTTGGCTGCCCCGTTCACGTACAGACCCTCCCCAGGATCCCCCCGATCTCTGAACGTGTTCAAAGATCTCCTGGAGCGGACCTTACGCGCCGCCCGCATGTAATGCACACGCTGTCTGTCGAATGACCGAAAAGCGACTACTGCACGGGAGATTCGGGGTCCGGCAGCCGGTAGCCGCGCTCCCGCTCCACTTCCTCGACGCCGTCAGCCGCGCTCAGGGCGGCCAGCGCCCCCTCGGGGACGGTGCCCACGGCGGTGCCGATGCCCCGCTGCTCGGACTCGATGATCATTCCGGCGCGCCGGGCGGCCCCGGCCGCCTCGTCGAAACGGTCCGGGTCGAGCGCGACGACGACCCTGACCCGGGGGGCCTCATCGCCCACGGTGCGCGCGTCGCCGGTCGCATGGCCCATGTCGCCCTCCAAGATGGTTCGTCAATCTCCTACCCCTAGGGTGCCTGCACCAGTCCCCGACCGGCATCCGACACCGGGAGGCCGAGCTGCTTGGCCCCCGAGCGCAACAGCGTCACGATCTGCGCGGCGGTCGCGTTCGGGTTCTGCTCCCAGAGCAGCGCGGTGACACCGGCAACGTGGGGCGTGGCCATGCTGGTGCCGTTCAGCCGACGGTATCCGCCGTTCGGCCAGGTGGACAGCACGCCGACGCCCGGCCCCGCCAGGTCGACCTCGCCGCCGACCGGGTTGAGGCCGGCGCACGAGAACGGGGCGATGCCGAAGTCCGGTGCGACCGCGGCCACCGCGAGGATCGACGGGCAGTTCGCGGGCGTTCCCACCGGCTGCAGGTCCAGCGGGCGCCGGCTCTCGTTGCCCGCGGCCGCGACGATCACCTTGCCGTGCCTGAGGCAGCGGCGGGCGGCGCGCTCGTAGATGCGCGAGAAGCCGGCGCCGAGGGCCACCGCCCCGCCCAGCGACATCGAGATGACCCGGACCCCCTCCTGGGCCAAGGCCCAGTTGATGCCGTCGAGGATCATGCCGTCGCTTCCGCGGCCCTGGTTGCTCAGGACCTTCCCGGCGTAGATGTCGGCCTCGCACGCGACGCCGTAGCGCGGCCCGGTGGCCGGGTTCCTGGGGCCGCACGCGGTCCCGGCGCAGTGGGTGCCGTGCCCGTGGCCGTCGTCGACCGCCTGTCCCGGGACGAACGACGCCGACCCCTTCACCCGGCCCGCCAGGTCCGGGTGGGACGCGTCGATGCCCGTGTCCAGGATCGCGACCCCGACGCCCCTGCCCGTGAGGGCCGTCTCGGTGGCCAGGATGGCCTGCAGCCCCCAGGTCGCCTGCGCCTCGCCGAACAGGAGACCGGCCGCGGCCCGCGCCCGTACCGCGCCGGCCTGGCCGTTCCCGCGTACGCGCTCGACGAGGTCGGCCACACCGTGCAGATACCCCTCGAAGTACTCCGGCGGATGGGCCGCCGTTTCCTCCTTGTACGCGTGGAGCACCCGCTCCGGCTCCGCGCCCACCAGGGCCCGGGTCGAGGCGACGGTGGCCTCCAGGGCCAGCCGCTGGTCCCCCTGGACGGCCTCGACGATGGCCACGCCCAGGGCGTCGAGCACCACCGTCCCGCCCTGTTCGAGCGCCGGGCCGGCGGAGTCTCCGGCCCGGATATGTTCGGCCACCGACACTCCGGCCCGGGATTGCAACGCATCGAGCCCCGCTTTGGGATCGTCCTGATCGAGCAGGACCAGGTATCTGCCCGTGTACTCGACGTCCTTGGCCACGTTTTCGTCGGCCATCGCGCTCGCGCCGTACCGGTCGTCCATGCCGTTCCGGTCGTTCGTCCCGTACTGGTCGCTCATGGTCTTGGTCCTCTGCTCCAAGCGGGCAGGCCCTGCCCGGCGAGATGGATGGAAAGCAGAAGGGCAACCGCTCGGAGCACTGGCCCCTTTCCACCGTTTTCGACCATAGGGACGGGCCTTTCCCGGCGCCCGGGCTGCAGGCCATTCGGACCAGTACGCCGACGGGCCCGGCGCGCCACCGCACGCCGGGCCCGTCGCCACACCCGCTACACCCAGCTGTCGAGCCACATCCGGCCGCGCCAGGAGTCCATCGGGATCGTCTGGCCCGTGTAGATCGGCCAGAAATAGATGAAGTTCCAGATGATCAGCAGCACCAGCACGCCAGCCGCGATCGCGCCCAGCGCGCGTCTGCGCTCCGAGGAGCCCGCCGGGCCCAGCAGTGCGCCGATCATCATCGCCACCGCCAGGCACAGGTACGGGACGAACACCACCGCGTAGAAGTAGAAGATGGTCCGCTCCTGGTAGTTGAACCAGGGCAGCAGGCCCGCACCCAGGGCGCACGCGATCGCACCCGCCCGCCAGTCGCGGCGGAAGAACCACCGCCACAGCACGTACAGCAGCGCGAAGCAGCCCGCCCACCACAGCAGCGGCGTGCCGAGCGCCAGCACCTCGCGGGCGCACTTGCCGGCCGCGGTCGCCGGGCAGCCGTCCGTGCCGGGCTCGGGGGACTCGTAGAAGTAGGAGACGGGCCGGCCCAGGACCAGCCAGCTCCACGGGTTCGACTCGTACGTGTGCCCGGAGGTCAGGCCGACGTGGAACTTGTAGACCTCGGTCTCGTAGTGCCACAGGCTGCGCAGCCACTCCGGCAGGAACGACAGCGAGCTGTGCTGGTCCTGCTTGGCGGCCCAGTCGCGGAAGTACCCGCCCCGGCCGTCGTCCGGGCTCAGGATCCAGCCTGTCCACGAGGCCACGTACACCGCGATCGCCACCGGCACCGTCGAGACGAAGCCGGGCAGCGCGTCCCGGCGCAGCATCGCCGCGTACGGGGCGCCCGCGCCCGCGGTGCGCCGCGCGGCCGCGTCCCACAGCACCGTCAGCACCCCGAAGAAGGCCAGCGCGATGGCCCCGTTCCACTTCGTGCCGAAGGCCAGGCCCAGGCAGACGCCCGCCAGGATCCGGTACGGGCGCCAGCCCAGCCGCAGCGTCTCGGCGATCACCGCGTCCGGGCGGGTCCGCCCCTCGGCGTCCACCGGCAGGGCCGCCGCGAGCCGCGCCCGCGCCCGGTCCCGGTCGATCAGCAGCGAGCCGAAGGCGGCCAGCACGAAGAACATCAGCACCAGGTCGAGCAGCGCGGTGCGGCTCATCACCAGGTGCAGGCCGTCCACCGCCAGCAGTGCGCCCGCCAGGCAGCCCAGGAAGGTGGAGCGCAGCAGGCGGCGCCCGATCCGGCACAGCATCAGCACCGACAGCGTGCCGAGCACGGCGGTCACGAAGCGCCAGCCGAACGGGTCGAAGCCGAACATCCACTCGCCGAGCCCGATCACCCACTTGCCGACCGGCGGGTGCACCACGTACCCGGGGTCCGCGGGGAGCGCGACGCCGTCCGGGTTGGCGAGGATCGCCTTGTCGATGTCCTTCGGCCAACTCGCCTCGTAGCCCTGCCGGATGGTGGCCCAGGCGTCCTTGGCGTAGTACGTCTCGTCGAATATCACGGCCTTCGGGCTGCCCAGGTGCACGAACCGCAGCACCCCGGCCACCAGCGCCACCGCCACCGGCCCCGCCCAGGCCATGACGCGCTGCCAGGTCCCGGCCGCCGAGACCGGGATGCCGAGCGCCGCCCACAACTGCGCGGAGGGGCGGGCGTACGGGGGCACCAGGCGGGCGCGGACGTCGGGCCGCCGGGCGCCGGCGGGCGGCGCATAGCCGAAGCTGCGCAGGCGGCGCAGCCAGGTGGACGGCTGTTCTTCGCGCCCCGCGAACGGTGCGGGCGGGGCCCCCGCGGGGCTGGGCGGAGGCGTCGCGGTACTGGTCACCGGGTCATCGTAGGGAACGCAGCTGTGCGAACCCCAGCGCCTGGCCCCGGGGCCGAACCCCGGCGCCGAGCCCCCGCCGCCTGCCTCGGTGCTGCGGACCGCCCGGGCACATGACGGCGGAGGGCTGAGAGGATGGACGGGTGACGACTGACCAGCCCGCCCCCTCTGCCTCTTCCGGCTCCTCCGGCCCTTCCGGCTCCGCCGCCTCCGCAGGCGTCCTCGTGCTCGCCGGCACCCCGATCGGCGACCTCGCCGACGCCCCGCCCCGGCTCGCCGCCGAGTTGGAGCGGGCCGACGTCGTCGCCGCCGAGGACACCCGGCGGCTGCGCCGGCTGACCCAGGGGCTCGGCGTGCACACCACCGGGCGCGTGGTGTCGTACTTCGAGGGCAACGAATCGGCCCGCACCCCGGAGCTGGTCGAGGCGCTGCGCGACGGCAAGCGCGTCCTGCTCGTCACCGACGCCGGCATGCCGTCCGTCTCCGACCCCGGCTACCGGCTCGTGGCCGCCGCCGTCGAACAGGACATCAAGGTGACCGCCGTGCCCGGGCCGTCCGCGGTGCTGACCGCGCTCGCCCTGTCCGGGCTGCCCGTCGACCGGTTCTGCTTCGAGGGCTTCCTGCCGCGCAAGGCCGGCGAGCGCCTCGGCCGGCTGCGCGAGGTCGCGGCCGAGCGGCGCACGCTCGTCTACTTCGAGGCCCCGCACCGCCTCGACGACACCCTCGCCGCGATGGCCGAGGTGTTCGGCCCCGACCGGCGGGCGGCCGTCTGCCGCGAGCTGACCAAGACGTACGAGGAGGTCAGGCGCGGCGGCCTCGGAGAGCTGGCGGCCTGGGCCGCCGAGGGCGTGCGCGGCGAGATCACCATCGTGGTGGAGGGCGCCCCGGCCGCCGCGCCCGGCGATGTGGACGCCGGGGAACTGGTGCGCCGGGTGCGGGTGCGCGAGGAGGCCGGGGAGCGTCGAAAAGAAGCCATTGCGGCGGTCGCGGTCGAGGCCGGAGTACCCAAGCGGGAGGTGTTCGACGCGGTGGTGGCGGCAAAGAATTCGGCTGAAAAGATGCTGTAAGACGGTAAAGAGCTAACCTGAAAAGCAAAGCTCAGACCGCGCACCGGGCGCTTTGGGAATGAGTCGCCCAAAGACCGTCCAACAGTAGACAGGGCCTGATGCGCTCCTGCCCGCAGAGGCGTCCACTGGCAATGGCACCAGTGGAACAAGAGGAGCTGGCATGAGTGAGATCGCAGACACCTCGGCACCCGTCCCCGCTTCCGCAGTACCCGCCGTCTCCACCACACCCGGGGTGGAGATCGTGCACGAGGCCTACTCCTTCGCGTGCATGAAGTGCGGGTACTCCTGGGAGCAGGGCTACGAGATCGAGCACCACATCGACGGCAAGGGCCAGCCCTTCATCATGTACAAGGCCGGCGGCGAGCGCGTGCCGTCGCCGCTGTCGAACCCGACCTGCCACAACTGCGGCGGGCACGTGGTGCGGATCATGCGCGAGGGCCAGGTCTCCTCGGTACTGGGCATGATCGACAAGCTCTACCACCACCGCATCGCCCCCGGGATCGCCGGACCCGTACCGGCCGGCGCGAACGAGCCACGGCCGCCCAAGCAGCGCAGGGCCCCGCTGCACGACGCCCCCGGGCCCGTCCCCGTGGACGCGGAGGAGGAGCGCAGGGGTCCGCTCGCACGCCTGCTGAGGTGGCTGCGCCGGTCATAAGATCGGCCGTATGAGCGCTCCCTCGAAGGCCCCCCGGAACGGCCGGAACGACCGGAACGACCGGGACACCCCGCCGCCGCTGCCCGAACCCCTCCGGGTGGCGGTGGCCGACTCGCACACCCACCTGGACATGCAGTCCGGCACCGTCGAGGAGGGCCTGGCCAAGGCGGCCTCGGTCGGCGTGACCACCGTCGTCCAGGTGGGCTGCGACGTGAAGGGGTCCCGCTGGGCCGCCGAGACCGCCGCCGCGTACGACAACGTCCACGCGGCGGTGGCCCTCCACCCGAACGAGGCCCCCCGCATCGTCCACGGGGACCCCGACGGCTGGTCCCGGCAGGGAGCGAGGGCCGGCGGCGGCCAGGCCGCGCTCGACGACGCGCTCGCCGAGATCGAGGCGCTCGCCGCCCTCGGCCACGTCAAGGCCGTCGGCGAGACGGGCCTGGACTTCTTCCGCACCGGGCCCGAGGGGATGGCGGCGCAGGAGCGTTCCTTCCGCGCCCACATCGAGATCGCCAAGCGGCAGGGCAAGGCCCTTGTCATCCACGACCGCGACGCCCACGCCGACGTCCTGCGCATCCTGCGCGAGGAGGGCGCGCCCGAGCGGACGGTGTTCCACTGCTACTCCGGGGACGCCGACATGGCCCGCGCATGCGCCGCCGCCGGCTACTACCTCTCCTTCGCCGGGACCGTCACCTTCAAGAACGCCCAGCCGCTGCGCGACGCCCTCGCCGTCGCCCCGCTGGAACTGGTCCTCGTCGAGACCGACGCCCCCTACCTCACCCCCGCGCCGTACCGCGGACGGCCGAACGCGCCGTACCTCATTCCGCTGACGGTGCGGGCCATGGCCGCGGTCCGGGGGATCGACGAGGACGCGATGGCCACCGCCCTGGCGGCGAACACGGCGCGCGCCTTCGACTACTGATCCGGGGCGCCTGCCTGGGCCGTTCGACACATTGGGTGACGGCTCGGATCTGGCGAGTGACGGAACCTTTCGCTAGGGTGCCGTGCCCGAACCGAAGCCCGGCCCGGAGCAGTGGAGCGAGCGTCGTGAGCGAGAGTCCTTACCCCGGACCCTACGGGGCCGACCCCGACCCCCGCCTGCCCTCCTGGCCGCAGGCCGGATACGACGCCGCGCCCGAGGGCCCGGCGCCGGAGCCCCACCCGGATTACGCCGGGGTGGCGGCGGGCTCCGGGGCGGCCGCGGAGCCGTACCCGGCCTACGCGCCGGGCCCGCCACCCGCCGCCCCGGCCGCCGACCCCTACCCCAGATTCGGCTCGCCCCCGCGCGGCGGGGCAGCGGACGCGGGCGCGGCCCCGCACCTCGGGCCGGCCGCGGACTCGTACACCTACGGGTACGCGGAGGCCGGCGAGAGTCCGGGCCTGCTCCCCGGCCCGGCCCCGCTCGCCGGAGCGGGCCACCCCGCCGGCCCGCCGCCCGCCGGGGCGGTGGCCGATGCGGAGCCCGGACCGGGCGAGCCCGGCGTGCCCGCCCCCCGCGCGCCCGGGGAGCGGCGGGCGGGCCGCCGGCGCCGCGCAGCCGAGCCCGCGGCGGCACCCGAGCAGGGCGCGGCGGATCTTCCCCGTCAGCAGTCCGTTGGCGAGCGGGAAGTACGGCAGGACGCCGAGGCCGTAGTGGCGGGCGGCCGGGACGAGCTCCGC
>NZ_JBEZVK010000044.1:1497-61148 GCF_040636955.1 Streptomyces sp. NPDC032472 | reverse complement strand
CCAGCACACCACCCAGCGCACCCGTCCCACCCGTCACCAACACGGTCCCGGCGCCGAAGGACGCACGCGGCGGGCCTTCGACCGGAGCGGACGGCGCCAGACGCGGCACCAGCAAACGGCCCCCGCGCACCGCCACCTGCGGCTCGCCACAAGCCACTGCCTCCGCCGGCACCTCCCCCGACCCATCGACGTCGACCAGGACAAACCGCCCGGGATTCTCCGTCTGCGCCGACCGCACCAGACCCCAAACCCCCGCAAGGGCCGGATCCGGAACATCCCCCGCAGCCGCCGCCACCGCGCCCCGCGTCACGATCACCAACCGGGACTCGGCACGGCGCTCGTCGCCCAGCCAGGCCTGCACCGCACGCAGGACCTCGCCGGTGGTCGACCGCGCCCGTGCAGCCAGGTCTTCGCCGGGCCCGGACGGTGCCGCGGGCAGCCGGAGCAGCTCCGTGTCCCCGGTGTCGTCGGGCAGTCCGGCCGGGTCCGAGAGCTCGGTCCACTCGACCCGCAGCAGGCCGTCCCGCCCCTCCCGAACCGTCCCGAGGGCCGCGGCCACCGCCTCGCGCAGGGCTTCCTCCGACAGCGGCCGCAGGACGAGGGTGTCCACGGAGGCGACCGGAGCGCCCGTGCCGTCCGCAGCGGTCAGGGCCACCGTGTCGGCCCCGGTCGCGGTGAGCCGTACCCGCAGGGCGGTGGCGCCCACCGCGTGAACGCGGGCCCCCTCCCAGGCGAACGGCACGACCCCGGGCCCGTCCTCGCCGGTCACGGCGGGCAGCAGCGCGTGGAGCGCGGCGTCCAGCAGGGCGGGGTGCAGGGCGTAGTCGGCGGCTCCGGCCCGCTGTTCCTCGGCCAGCTCCACTTCGGCGTACAGCTCGCCGTCCGTGCGCCAGAGGCGGCGCAGCCCCTGGAACGCCGGCCCGTAGCTGTAGCCGGCCTTGTCGAGCCGCTCGTAGGCGCCGTCGAGGTCGATCTCGCGGGCGCCGGCGGGCGGCCACGCCGCGACCGGACCCGGGCTGCCCGCAGCCGACGCGCCGTCGGTCTCCGGTGCGAGCAAGCCCGTGGCGCAGGTGGTCCAGCTCCGGCCGCGGCCGTGCACCGTGCCCGTGCCCGCGGCGCCGTCCGCCGTGCCGTCCGGGCGGGCGTAGATCTCCAGGGGCCTGCGGCCGTCGGCATCCGGTTCTCCGACGACGACCTGCACCTGTACGCCGCCGTCCTCCGGGAGTGCGAGCGGCGCCGACAGCGTCAGCTCCGCCACGTCCGGGCAGCCGGCCTCCTCGCCCGCCCGGGCGGCCAGTTCCAGCAGCCCGGTGCCGGGCAGCAGGGTCGCGCCGTGCAGTGCGTGGTCCGCGAGCCAGGGGTGCGTGGCCAGGGACAGCCGGCCGGTCAGCAGGTACGCGTCGCGGTCCGCGACGGCGACGGCGGCGCCCGCCAGCGGGTGACCGACGGCGCTCAGTCCGAGCCCGGCGGCGTCGGCCGGACCGGCCGGCTCCGCTCCCGAGGTCAGCCAGTAGCGGTCGCGCCGGAAGGCGTAGGTGGGCAGGTCGGTGCGGCGTCCGCCGGGGAAGAGGGCGGCCGGGTCGAGCCGCCCGCCGTCGAGGTGGATGCGGGCCAGCGCGGCGGTGACGGTGAGGAGCTCCGGCCGCCCCGACCGCAGGGCGGGGGTGAGGCCGGCGCCGGCGTCCTCGGCGAGGCACTCCTGCGCCAGGGCGGTCAGCACGCCGTCGGGCCCGAGTTCCACGTACGTGGTGACGCCGGCGGCCTCCAGGAACCGCATGCCGTCGAGGAAGCGGACCGCTTCACGGATGTGGCGGGTCCAGTAGTCGGGCGAGCACAGTTCCTCGGCCGTGGCGGGCTCGCCCGTGACGTCGGAGACGACGGGGATGCGCGGCGCGTGGAAGGTGACGCCGTCCAGGACGGCGCGGAAGCCGTCCAGGACCTCGTCCATGTGCGGGGAGTGGAAGGCGTGGCTGACCGGCAGCCGCTTGGTCTTGCGGCCGCGCGAGCGCCACAGGGCGGCGACGGCGTCCACGGCCTCGGCGTCCCCCGAGACGACCGTGGAGCGGGGCCCGTTGAGCGCGGCGACGGCGACCGTGCCGTCGTAGGCGGCCAGGGTCTCGCGCACCTCGTCCTCGGCGGCCTCCAGTGCGGCCATGGCCCCGCCCGCACGGGCGGATTCCATGAACCGGCCGCGTGCGGCGACGACGGTGCAGGCGTCGGCCAGGTCCCAGACCCCGGCCAGGTGGGCGGCGGTGACCTCCCCGATGGAGTGGCCGAGGAGGTGGTCGGGGGTGGCGCCGTGGTGCTCCAGGAGCCGGTACAGGGCGGTCTCGACGGCGAACAGGGCGGCCTGGGTGAACACCGTACGGTCCAGCAGCGCCGCGTCCGCGGAGCCCTCGGCGGCGAACAGGACCTCCTTCAGGGGGCGGGGCAGGGCGGGGTCGAGGTGGGCGCAGACGGCGTCCAGCGCCGCGGCGAACACCGGTGAGGTTGCGTACAGTTCGCGGCCCATGCCGAGGCGCTGGCTGCCCTGTCCGGTCAGCAGGAAGGCGGTGCGGCCGCCTGCGGTTCCGGCGGTGCCGCCCGCGCCGCCGCGCGGCCCGGACGCCCGCAGCACACCGGGTGCTTCGGCGCCGTCGGCGAGGGCCTTCAGGCCGGCCAGCAGCTCCTCGCGGGTGGTGCCGACGACGGCTGCGCGGTGGTCGAGGGTGGCGCGGGTGGTGGCCAGGGTGAAGCCGACGTCCACCGGGTCCGTGTCGGGCTGCGCCTCCACATGACCGTGGAGGCGTGCCGCCTGGGCGCGCAGCGCCGTCTCGTCGCGGGCGGAGAGGAACCAGGGCACGGGGTGCGCCGGGGTGGCGGGGCGCTCGCCGGCCTCGGGCTCCGGGTCGCCCTGCTCGATGATGACGTGGGCGTTGGTGCCGCTGATGCCGAAGGAGGAGACGCCGGCCCGGCGCGGCCGGTCCGCCTGCGGCCATTCCCGCGGCTCGGCCAGCAGCCGTACGCCACCGGCGTCCCAGTCGATGTGCGGCGACGGCTCCTCGGCATGCAGGGTCCGCGGCATCACACCGCGCCGCATCGCCTCGACCATCTTGATGACACCGCCGACACCGGCGGCGGCCTGCGCATGCCCGATGTTCGACTTCAGCGAACCCAGCCACAGCGGCCGCTCTTCCGGCCGCTCCCTGCCGTACGTGGCCAGCAGCGCGTGCGCCTCGATCGGGTCGCCCAGGGTCGTGCCCGTGCCGTGCGCCTCGACGGCGTCGACGTCCGCGGCCGCCAGCCCCGCGTGGGCGAGGGCCTGGCGGATCACCCGCTCCTGCGAGGGACCGTTGGGCGCGGTCAGGCCGTTGGAGGCGCCGTCCTGGTTCACGGCCGAGCCGCGCAGCACCGCCAGTACCCGGTGCCCGTTGCGCCGGGCGTCCGAGAGCCGCTCCACCAGCAGCAGACCCACGCCCTCCGACCAGCCCGTGCCGTCCGCCTGCGCCGAGAAGGACTTGCACCGGCCGTCGACGGACAGACCGCGCTGGCGGGAGAACTCCACGAACACGTTCGGCCCGGACATGACGGTCACGCCGCCCGCGAGGGCGAGGTCGCATTCGCCCTGCCGCAGCGCGTTCGCCGCCAGGTGCAGGGCGACCAGGGACGAGGAGCACGCCGTGTCGACGGTCACCGCCGGGCCTTCCAGCCCGTACGTGTAGGCCAGGCGGCCCGAGACGACACTGGAGAGGTTGCCCGCGAGCAGGAAGCCCTCGAACTCGCCGGGGATCTTGGCCAGTCGGGAGGCGTAGTCGTCGTACATGGCCCCGGTGAAGACTCCGGTGTCGGAGCCGCGCAGGGTGGCGGGGTCGATGCCGGCGTTCTCGAAGGCCTCCCAGGCGGTCTGCAGCAGCAGGCGCTGCTGCGGGTCGGTCGCGACCGCCTCGCGCGGCGACATCCCGAAGAACTCGGGGTCGAACTCGTCGGCGTCGTAAAGGAATCCGCCACGCCGCGTGTACGAGGTACCGGTGCGCTCCGGATCCGGGTCGTACAGGGACTCCAGCTCCCAGCCCCGGTTCTCCGGGAAGTCACCCACCGCGTCCACGCCGTCCGCGACGAGCCGCCACAGGTCCTCCGGCGAGGCCACACCACCCGGGTAACGGCACGCCATGCCCACGATCGCGATCGGCTCGTCCGCGGCCACGGCGTCCGGCCTGCGCACCGCGGCGGGGGCCGGACCCGCGAGCTGCCCGAGCAGGTGGCCGGCGAGAGCGGCGGGCGAGGGGTGGTCGAAGACGGCCGTGGCGGGCAGCCGCAGCCCGGTGCGGGCGGTCAGGCGGTTGCGCAGTTCGACTCCGCCGAGGGAGTCCAGGCCGATGTCCTTGAACGCCCGCTCGGGCGCGACCTCGGCCCCGCCGGCGTGCCCGAGCACCTCGGCGGCCACGGCGCGGACCAGGTCCAAGGCGGCGGCCTGCCGTTCCTCGGCGGGCAGTTCGGCCATGCGCTGCGCCCAGGCGGGGTCGGTGCCGGCCGAGCCTTCGCGCGCCGTGACGGTCCGTCGGGCGGGGGACGCGGAGGCGCCGACTGCGGGACCGGCGAGGCCGCGCAGGACCGCGGGCGGCGCAGCCGTGGCGGTGCGCAGGGCGGCCGGGTCGAGCAGCGCCGGGACGAGCAGCGCCTCGCTCCCCTCGGCCAGGGCGCGGTCGAACAGCGCGAGGCCGCGGTCGGGCGCCAGGGGTGCGAAGCCGGCGCGGGCCCAGCGGGCGAGGTCGGCCGGGCCGAGGGAGCCGCCCATGCCGTGGGTGGCGTCCCACAGGCCCCAGGCGAGGGAGACGGCGGGCAGGCCCCGGGCGCGGCGGTGCGCGGCCAAGGCGTCGAGTCCGGCGTTGGCGGCGGCGTAGTTGGCCTGGCCGGGGGTGCCGATGATGCCGGAGACGGAGGAGAACAGGACGAAGGCGGCCACCGGGTGGTCGCGGGTGAGCTCGTGGAGGTGCCAGGCGGCGTCCGTCTTCGGCTGCATCACGGTGCGCAGCCGGTCCTGGTCGAGGGTCTCCACGGTCGCGTCGTCGAGCACGCCGGCGGTGTGGACGACGGCGGTCAGCGGGTGCTCGGCGGGGACGTGCGCCAGCAGGGAGGCGAGGGCTTCGCGGTCGGCGGCGTCGGCGGAGACGACGGCCACCTCGGCGCCCAGGGCGGTCAGTTCGGCGGCGAGTTCGCGGGCGCCGGGCGCGTCGGGTCCGCGCCGGCTCGCCAGCAGCAGGCGGCGTACGCCGTGGGCGGTGACCAGGTGGCGGGCGAACAGTGCGCCGAGCCCTCCGGTGCCGCCGGTGACGAGGACGGTCCCGTCGGGGTCGAGGCGCGCCGGGGCCCCGGCGGCGACGTCGGACGCGGCGGCGCGGACCAGGCGCGGCACGTGGAGCCGGCCTCCGCGGACGGCGACCTGCGGTTCGCCGAGGGCGAGTGCGGCCGTCAGGGCGGCGTCGTCGGCCGGGTCGTCCAGGTCGACCAGGGTGACCCGGCCGGGGTGCTCGGACTGCACCGACCGGATCAGGCCCCACACGGGTGCGGCGGACAGGCCGGGGACGTCCTCGCCGGGCAGGACGGCGACGGCGCGCGTGGTGGCCACGGCGAGGCGGACCTCGGCGAGCCGCTCGTCGGCCAGCCACGTCTGCACCAGCTGCAGGGTTCGTACGGTGTCCTCCGCCGTCGGCCCGGCGGCGGTGTCCGGGTCGGGCGCGGCGATCCGTACGACGGCGGCCTCGACACCCGCCGCGGCCACGGCCTCCGCAGCGGTGGGGTCGGCCGGCTCGGACCAGGTGACCGCCGTCTGCGGGGCGTCGACGGCGGGCCAGTGCAGCACGTACAGCGGGTCCTGCGCTGCGGCGGCCGTCCGGGCGAAGGCGTCCCGGGCGACCGGGCGCAGGGCCAGCGAGGCGACGGCCGCTACGGGTTCGCCGGCGGTGTCGGCGAGGGTGAGCGCGGCGGTGCCGGACGGCGCGTCCACGGCGATGCGCACCCGCAGGGCGGTGGCCCCGACGGCGTGTACGGCCAGGCCGGTCCAGGCGAAGGGCAGCCGGATCGCAGCCGGGTCGGTGCCGTCCGCAGCGTGCAGGACGAGGGGGTGGAGGGCGGCGTCGAAGAGGGCCGGGTGGAGGGCGAAGGAGGCGGCGGCCGGGTGCTGGTCCTCGGGGAGGCGTACCTCCGCGTACAGGTCGCCGTCGGCGCCGCGCCACAGGGCGTGCAGGCAACGGAAGGCCGGCCCGTACTCGTATCCGGCGGCGGCCAACCGGTCGTAGACGTCGGTGAGGGGCTCGGGGCGGGCGCCCGCGGGCGGCCAGGCGCGCAGGGAGCCGTCCGCGCTGCCGTCCGCGGCGGCGGGCGGGGCCGTCGGGGCGAAGGAGCCCGAGGCGTGCCGGGTCCACTCCTGCGGTGCCCCGTCGCCGGTTTCGGGCCGGGCGTGGAGGGCGAAGGGGCGCGCGCCGGAGGCGTCCGGCGCCCCGACCGTGACCTGCACCTGGGCGGCCCGGCGGCCGGTCAGGGCGAGGGGTGCCTCCAGGGTCAGCTCCGCCACGTACGGCGTCCCCGTACGGTCCGCGGCCGCGACGGCCAGCTCCAGGAAGGCGGTGGCGGGCAGGACCACGGTGCCCGCGATGGCGTGCCCGGCCAGCCAGGGCTGGTCGGCCAGGGACAGCCGGCCGGTGAGCACGGACTCCTCGCGTCCGGCCACGTCGAGCGCGGCGCCGAGCAGCGGGTGCCCGGAGGCGTCCAGGCCGAGGCGGCGCGGGTCGCCGTCGGGGCGGGGCGCCAGCCAGTAGTGGGTGCGCTGGAAGGCGTACGTCGGCAGCTCGACGGCGGCGGCGCCGGGGAAGAAGGCGGCGGGGTCGAGCCGGCCGCCGGCCGCGTAGGCGGTGGCGGCGCCTAGGACGAGGGTGTCCGCCTCGGGGCGGCCCTGGCGCAGCAGCGGGACGGCGGTGGCGGGCCGGTCGGTGAGGCAGCGGGCGGCGAGGGCGGTCAGGACGGCGTCGGGGCCGCATTCGACGAACACGGTGGCGCCGTCGTCGTGCAGGGCGGCCACGGCGTCGGCGAAGCGCACCGCCTCGCGGATCTGCCGGGTCCAGTGGTCCGGCGAGCGCAGCTCCTCCTCTGCGGCGGGCCTGCCGGTCAGCGTGGACACCAGCGGGATGCGCGGCGTGTGGTAGGTGAGGGCGGCGGCGGTCTCCCGGAACTCGGCCAGCACCTCGTCCATGTGCGGGGAGTGGAAGGCGTGGTTGACGGTGAGCCGGCGGTGCCGCCGGCCGCGGGCCGCCCACTCGGCGGCGAGGGCCTCCACGGCGTCGGCGTCGCCGGAGACGACCACGGCGTCCGGGGCGTTGACCGCGGCGATGGCGACCTCCCCCGCGCGGCCGTCCGCCAGCGCGGCCGCCATCTCCTCCTCGCCCGCCTCGACGGCGACCATGGCCCCGCCGGACCGGGCGGCCTGCATCAGCCGGCCGCGGGCGGCGACCAGCCGGGCCGCGTCGGCCGCCGACCACAGGCCCGCGACGTGCGCGGCGGCCAGCTCGCCGATCGAGTGGCCGGCGACGGCGTCCGCGGTCATGCCGTGGTGCTCCAGGAGCCGGTACAGGCCGACCTCGAAGGCGAACAGGGCGGGCTGGGCGTAGACGGTCCGGTGCAGCAGGGCGGCGTCCCGGTCGCCCTCGTCGGCGAACATCACCGCGCGCAGCGGACGTTCGAGGTACGGGTCCAGCTCGGCGCAGATCGCGTCGAGGGCGCGGGCGAAGACGGGGAACGCCGCGTACAGCTCGCGTCCCATGCCGGGGCGCTGCGCGCCCTGCCCGGTGAAGAGCACGGCCGTGCGTCCGGCGAGGGCGGCGCTGCCGCGCACGAGGGCCGGGTGGTCCGCGCCGGACGCGAGGGCGTCGAGCCCGGCCAGCAGGTCGTCGGTGCCGGTGCCGGTGATGACGGCCCGCTCCTCGAAAGCGGTACGGGTGGTGGCCAGGGAGAAGCCGAGATCGGCCGGGGACGGGGCGGCGACGCCCACCCGCTCGCGCAGGTGCTCGCGCAGCCGCTGCGCCTGGGCGCGCAGCGCTGCGGCGTCACGGCCGGAGAGCACCCACGGAACGGGCGGCTGCGGGGCGTCGGACACCGGCGGGACCGGGTCGGGGGCGGCTGCGGGATCGACGGCGGCGGGGTCGAGGGCCGGGTCGGGGTCGAGGGCCGGGTCGGGGTCGCCCTGCTCGATGACGACGTGCGCGTTGGTGCCGCTGATGCCGAAGGAGGAGACGGCAGCGCGGCGCGGGTGGCCGGTACGGGGCCACGGCCGGGCCTCGGTGAGCAGTTCGGCGGCGCCGGAGGACCAGTCGACGTGCGGGGTGGGGGTGTCCACGTGCAGGGTGCGCGGCAGCACGCCGTGGCGCATCGCCTGCACCATCTTCATCAGCCCGGCCACGCCGGCGGCGGCCTGGGTGTGCCCGATGTTCGACTTCAGCGAGCCGAGGAACACCGGTTCGGCGCCGTCCCGGCCCTGCCCGTACGTGGCGAGGAGCGCCTCGGCCTCGATCGGGTCGCCGAGCTTGGTGCCGGTGCCGTGGGCCTCGACCGCGTCGACGTCCGCGGCGGACAGCCCGGCGTCGGCGAGGGCCTGGCGGATCACCCGCTCCTGCGCCGGACCGTTGGGCGCTGTCAGACCGTTCGAGGCGCCGTCCTGGTTGACGGCGGTCCCGCGGATGACGCCGAGGACGCGGTGGCCGTGGCGGCGGGCGTCCGACAGCCGCTCCACCAGGAGCAGTCCGACGCCCTCGGCCCACGAGGTGCCGTCGGCGGCCGCCGCGAAGGACTTGCTGCGGCCGTCGGCGGCCAGGCCGCGCTGGCGGGAGAACTCCACGAACATGCCGGGCGCGGACATCACGGCCGCGCCGCCGGCCAGCGCCAGCGAGGACTCCCCCGTGCGCAGCGAGCGCACCGCCATGTGCAGTGCCACCAGGGACGAGGAGCAGGCCGTGTCGACGGTGACCGCTGGTCCGGTCAGGCCAAGCTGGTAGGCGATGCGGCCGGACATCACGCTGGCGGTGCTGCCGGTCAGGACGTGTCCCTCCACCCCGTGGCCGGTCTCGTCCATGCGGGGGCCGTAGTCGAGGGCGGTGCCGCCGACGAACACGCCGGTGCGGCTGCCGCGCAGGGACCGCGGGTCGAGGCCCGCGCGTTCGACCGCTTCCCAGGCGGTCTCCAGCAGCAGCCGCTGCTGCGGGTCCATGCCGAGGGCCTCGCGCGGCGAGATGCCGAAGAACGCCGCGTCGAACTCGCCCGCGTCGTGGAGGAATCCGCCGCGGTCCACGGAGCTGCCGCCGGGGCGGTCGGGGTCGGGGTGGTACAAATCCGGGTCCCAGCCGCGGTCGGTGGGGAACGCGGAGATGGCGTCCACGCCGTCGGCGACGAGCTGCCAGAGGTCCTCCGGGGAGCCGACGCCGCCCGGGTAGCGGCAGGCCATGCCGACGATCGCGATGGGTTCGGCGTCGTCGCCCGCGGCTGCGGCGGCGGTCCCCTCGCTGTCATCGGAGCCGGACGCCGTGCCCCACAGCCGTTCCAGGAGGTGGTCGACGACCGCCCCGGGGGTGGGCCGGTCGAACAGCAGCCCGGTGGGCAGGGCCAGTCCGGTCGCGGCGGACAGGGCGCCGCGCAGCTCGACCGCCATCAGCGAGTCGAAGCCGAGGTCCTTGAAGGTGGCGTCGAGGTCGAGCCGGTGGTCCGGCTCGTGCCCGAGGACCGCGGCGACGTGCGCGCGCACGGTGTCGGTCAGCGCCCGCCGGCGCTCGCCCTCGGGCAGCCCGGCCAAGCGCTGCGGAGCCCCGGCCGGTGCCGCGTCCGCCTCGGCCGCACCCTCCCGTACGGCGGCGGGAGCGGGGCCCGGCAGTGCGGCCGGGCGGTTGAGGGAGCCGTCGAACCAGTGCGGGGTGCGCTGGAAGGCGTACGTGGGCAGGTCCACTCGGTGCGCGCCGGTGCCCTCGTACGCGGCCGTGAAGTCGACCCGGCCACCGCGGACGAAGACGGTGGCGAGCGCGGCCGCCAGCGTCGCCGGCTCGGGGCGGCCCGCCCTGAGGGCCGGGACGGAGACCGCCGCGTCCGGGTCGCGCAGCGAGGCGTCGACCATGGCCGCGCACACGCCGTCGGGGCCGAGTTCGAGGTAGGTGGTGACGCCCTCGGCCTCCAGGGTCCGGGCCGCGTCCAGGAACCGCACCGGGCGCCGCACCTGCTCCACCCAGTAGTCGGGCGAGGCCACTTCGCCGGGGGCCGTGACGGCTCCGGTGACGGTGGAGACGAACGGCAGCAGCGGCTCGTGGAACTCCAGTGCCGCGACCTCCTCGCGGAACCGCGCGAGCATCGGCTCCATCAGCGGGGAGTGGAAGGCGTGCGAGACCTTCAGCCGCTTGGTCCGCCGGCCGCGCGCGGCCAGCTCGGCGACGACCTCCTCGACGGCCTGAGCGGTGCCGGAGACCACCACGGCGGTGGGGCCGTTGACGGCGGCGAGGCCCACCTCGTACTCCCGGCCGGCCAGCAGCGGGACGACCTCCTCCTCGGTGGCCTCCACGGCGGCCATGGCGCCGCCGACGGGCAGCTCCTGCATCAGCCGGCCGCGGGCCGCGACCAGCCGGGCGGCGTCGGACAGCGAGAGCACGCCCGCCACGTGGGCCGCGGCGATCTCGCCCACGGAGTGACCGGCGACGGCGTCGGGGCGCACGCCCCACGACTCCGCCAGCCGGTACAGGGCCACCTCGACGGCGAACAGGGCGGGCTGGGTGAAGCCGGTCTCGTCCAGCCCCTCCCCCGAGTCGATGACCTCGCGCAGCGGGCGGGTGAGCAGCGGGTCCAGTTCGGCGCAGACCGCGTCGAACGCGGCGGCGAAGGCCGGGTGGGCGGCGTACAGCTCCCGGCCCATGGCGGCGCGCTGGCTGCCCTGGCCGGTGAAGACGACGCCGAGGCGGCCGGGGCGGGCCCGGCCGGTCACCACGCGGGGCGAGGGCTGCCCGTCGGCGAGGGCCAGCAGGCCCTGGAGCAGTCCGGTCCGGTCCGCGGCGAGGACGACGGCGCGGTCGGTGAAGGCCGTCCGGGTCGCGGCCAGGGACCAGCCGAGGGAGTGGGGCTCCGGCGCGTCCGGGCGGGAGGCGGCCTCGTACAGGCGCGCGGCCTGGGCGCGCAGGGCCTCCTCGCCGCGCCCGGAGACCACCCACGGCAGGACGGGGGCGGGCGCCGTGACCGCCGCGGACCCCGCGGGTACGGACGCCCCGGCGGCGCCGGTCCGCGGTGCCTCGGCCACCACGACGTGGCAGTTGGTGCCGCCCATGCCGAAGGAACTGACGCCCGCGACGAGCCGGCGGTCGGGGTGCGGCCACGGCGCGGCCTCGCGCGGCACCGACAGGCCCAGTGCGGCCAGCGGGATCGCGGGGTTGGGGGTGGTGAAGTTCCGGCTGGGCGGCACCAGCCGCCGTTCCAGGCCGAGGAGGGCCTTCAGCAGGCCCACCATGCCGGCGGCGCCCTCCAGGTGGCCGACGTTGGTCTTGGCCGAGCCGATCAGCAGCGGGTCGCCCTCCTCCCGCCCGGCGCCGAGCACTGCGCCGAGGGCGGCGGCCTCGATCGGGTCGCCGACCGGGGTGCCGGTGCCGTGGGCCTCCACGTACTGCACGGTGCGCGGGTCCACCCCGGCCCGCGCGTACGCCTCGCGGATCACCTGCTCCTGGGCGGCGGCGCTGGGCACGGTGAGGCCCGGGGTCGCGCCGTCGTTGTTGACGGCGCTGCCGAGGATGACGCCGTGGATCCGGTCGCCGTCGGCGAGGGCCTGCTGAAGCGGCTTGAGGACGACCACGCCGGCGCCCTCACCGGGGACGAACCCGTTGGCGCGGGCGTCGAAGGCGAAGCTCTCGCCGTCCGAGGACAGCGCCCCGAAGCGCTCCTCGGTCAGGAGGTGCTCGGGAAGCACGTTGAGGTTCACGCCGGCCGCGATCGCGGTGTCCGCCTCGCCGCTGCGCAGGCTCTCGCAGGCCAGGTGCACGGCGACGAGCGACGAGGACTGGGCGGTGTCGACGGTCAGGCTCGGTCCGCGCAGGTCCAGGGTGTAGCTGACGCGGTTGGCGATGATCCCGCGGTTCAGGCCGGTCATCGTGTGCGGGGTGATGGCCTCGGTGCCCTGCCGGTAGAGCAGGTTGGCGTAGTCGTCGCGCAGCGCGCCGACGAACACGGCCGTACGGCTGCCGCGCAGGGTGTCGGGCACGATGCCCGCGTCCTCGAGCGCCTCCCAGGCGAGTTCGAGGACGACGCGCTGCTGCGGGTCCATGGCGGACGCCTCGCGCGGGGAGATCCCGAAAAATTCGGCGTCGAATTCACCGATGCCTTCGAGGAATCCGCCGCGGCGGCCGTGCATTCCCTCGGTGAGGGCGCTCGCGCCGTTTCGGAGCAGCTCCCAGAAGTCGTCCGGGCCGGATGCCATCGGAAGTCGGCACGACCACCCGACGACAGCGATTTCGTTCATTCCCGACTCCCTGGAGACACCGGCCCGCCGGCCTTGCACAAAAGGTGGTCTTCAGTCTGCCGAAAGGCGTCCCCCGCCCGGTAACGCACCGGTAATCCGCAGGTGCGGGCTCGAAAGGTGAGCAGGGCATGGGCCGTCGATGAGAAGGCGGTGACGGTGGGCCGTTACGTTCGGGCCGCGCTCACATACCGGCTCCTAGACCACAGAGAGTGAGAGCGATCGCGCTATGTCCAGCACCAGCACCATCGAAGAACTGGCCCGCACCGCGGAAGAGCACGGCAACCTCTACGTCGAGAGGTTCAACGCCGGCGACGTCGAGGCCCTGAGGATCATGTACACCGAGGACGCCGTCTCGGTGTGGGAGCCGGGCAACCCGCTGTCCGGAAAGGCCCGCGAGGAGGCACTGGTCGAGTTCCTCGCGCAGAAGCCGCGGATGACCGCGACCCTGCGCGAGAAGCACGTCACCGGAAACACCGCCCTGCTGGTGGTGGATTGGTCCATCGACATTCCGACCGACGAGGGCGAGGAACACCTCGAAGGAACGGGCCTCGACGTGCTGCGGCTCGGCGCGGACGGCGCCTGGCGATTCGCCATAGACAATCCGTACGGCTCCGGAAGCTGACACTTCCCACGACTGGATGGCCATGGCACGGACCGCTGTTCCCGTGCCATGGCCATCCTGCTGTACACCCCGGCGCCCCACCCCTTCCGCGCGCCCGTCCGCAATTACCGCTTTACCGCAACCAGGAGGAAGCCATGAATTCGCCCGTTCCCGGGCTGTCGTCGAGGGCCGCGGAATTCGTGCGGCGTACGCACGGGCTCTTCATCGGCGGCGCCTTCGTCCCCGCCGCCGACGGCAGGACGTTCCCGACGTACGACCCGTCGACCGGGGCGCACCTCGCGGACGCCCCGTACGCGGGCCCCGCCGACGTGGACGCGGCGGTGGCCGCGGCCCGCTCCGCCCTCGACGGGCCCTGGGGCGCGCTGCCCGCCCTCGGCCGGAGCCGGCTGCTGGTGCGCCTGGCCGAACTCCTGGAGGAGCACGCGGCCGAGCTCGCCGAGATCGAGGCGCTCGACGGCGGCAAGCCCGTCGCGATGAACGAGGCCATGGACCTGCCCGCCGCGATCGAACACTTCCGCTACTACGCCGGCTGGCCCACGAAGATCGAGGGGGAGACGATCCCCGTCCACCTGCCCGACACCCTGTGCTACACGCGCAAGGAGCCGGTCGGCGTGTGCGCCCAGATCATCCCGTGGAACTATCCGCTGATGATGGCCGCGTGGAAGCTGGCCCCCGCCCTCGCCGCGGGCTGCACGGTGGTGCTCAAGCCCGCCGAGCAGACCCCGCTGTCCGCCCTGCGCCTGGCGGAGCTGGTACGGGAGGCGGGCTTCCCGCCGGGCACCGTCAACGTGCTCACGGGGGACGGGGAGACGGGCCGCGCCCTCGTCCGGCACGAGGGCGTCGCCAAGATCGCCTTCACCGGGTCCACTCAGGTGGGCCGGGAGATCGCCGCCGGGGCCGGCGAGCGGCTCCAGCGGGTGACCCTGGAGCTGGGCGGCAAGAGCCCGAACATCGTGCTCGCGGACGCCGACATCGACGCGGCGGTGGAAGGGGCTTTCAGCGGGATCTACTTCAACAGCGGGCAGACCTGCATCGCCGCCTCCCGGCTCTACGTGCACCGCAGCCGCTACGAGGAGGTCGTCGGGCGGCTGGCCGGGGCGGCGCAGAAGGCCGAGGTCGGGCCGGCACTGGACCGCGCCACCCGCTTCGGCCCGCTGGTGTCGGCCGAGCAGTACGAGCGGGTCCGCGGGTACCTCCTGGGCGGTCTCGCGGCCGGCGCCACCCTGCGCGCCGGGGAGGTGCCGCCCGCCGCACCCGACGGCGGGTTCTTCGTCCGGCCGGCGCTGTTCACCGACGTCACGCCCGGGATGCGGATCGTGCGGGAGGAGATCTTCGGCCCGGTGCTCGTCGCCGCGCCGTTCGACGACGTCGAGGAGGCCGTGGCCCTCGCCAACGACACGCCGTACGGGCTCGCCGCCGGGGTGTGGACCCGCAGCCTCGGGCAGGCGCACACCCTGGCCGCGCGGCTGCGGGCCGGGATGGTGTACCTGAACTCCTGGGCCTCCGGCGACCCGGGCGCTCCGTTCGGCGGGGTCAAGGCCTCCGGGATCGGGCGGGAGATGGGCCGCGCCAATCTGGACGCCTACCTGGAGACCAAGACGGTCTGGACGTCCCTGGCCTTCTGAGGCACAGGGGGCGGTCGACCCCCGGAGCATGGAGAACGCCCCCGGCAGCCGCACCTGCCGGGGGCGTTCCTCGTGGCGCGGGCGCGACAGGGGGCGCGCCCGCGCGGCCAGATGGATCAGACGGCGGCCTTGGACCGCGTGAACACGGGCAGCGACCGGTGACCGTTGGAGACGAACGACTCCAACGGACGCAACTCCTCGGCCGGTTCGGCGAGCGCCAGGTCCGGGAAGCGCTCGAACAGCGCGGGCAGGGCCACCATCGCCTCCAGCCGGGCGAGCGGCGCGCCGACGCAGAAGTGCACGCCGTGGCCGAAGGAGAGGTGGTCGCCGCGGGTCGGCCGGGTGATGTCGAAGGTGTCCGCGTCCTGCCCGTGGACCTTGGGGTCGCGGCCGACGGCGGCGAAGTTGACGAGGATCGCGTCGCCCTTGGCGATGCTCACGCCGTCCAGCTCGATGTCCTCGACGGCGTACCGCAGCGGCAGGCTGCCGAGCGGCGAGTGGGCCCGCAGGGTCTCCTCGACGACGTCCTCCCAGCCGGCGCGGCCGGTGCGCACCAGTTCCAGCTGCTCCGGGTGGGTGAGCAGGGCGCAGACGGCCTGGTCCAGCAGGTTCACCGTGGTCTCGTGGCCCGCGGTGTACATGAGGAAGAGGGTGTCGATCAGCTCGACCTCCGACAGGCCCGCGCCGCCGTCCTGGTCGTCGCGGGCGGCGATCAGGTCGCTGGCGAGGTCGTCCCCGGGGTTCGCCCGCTTGTCCGCGACGAACTCCGCCGCGAGGCCGTACAGGGCGAGCTGGTTGGCCCGCGCCTCCTCCTCCGAGGCCGTGGTCTGGAAGATGGCGGCCATCATGTCCATGAGCTTCGCGCGCACGTCCTCGGGGATGCCGAGCAGCTCGGAGATGACCTGGGTGGGCAGCGGGTAGGCGAACTCGGCCCTCAGGTCCAGGGGCCGGTCCCCGGGCTCGGCGGCGATGCGGTCGAGCAGCCCGGCGGTGATCGCCTCGATGCGGGGGCGCAGGACGGCCGTGCGGCGGGCGGTGAAGGCCTTGGCGACGAGCTTGCGCAGCCGGGTGTGCTCGGCACCGTACGCGGTGATCATGTTGCGGTCCTGGACCCAGATGGACAGGGGCCAGCTCCGCGCGAGTTCGCCCTCGCCGTTCTCCCAGGCGGGCCAGTGCCGGTAGGCGTCGCGCGAGACCCGAGGGTCGGTGAGCAGCTGCTTGACGAGGGCCTGGTCGGTCACCGACCAGGCGGGCACGCCGCCGGGCAGCTCCACGCGGGCCGCCGGCCCCCTGCTGCGCAGGGCGGCGGCCTCCGCGTGGATGTCACGCCCCGTGGGATCGATGGCGAACGGGCAGGTTTCTATGGTCACGGTCGTCTCCCATGGCGCAGGCATGTCCCGAACCGGACTGGCGGTGCGGTGAACAGCAGGTTAGGAAGGTCCCGTAATCCGCCGCTCATGCCGCGGTCTTCGCCGTGCCCCACTTACCTTGAGGTAACCACTGACCTGAATGTTCGTACTTGTGACCACGCCCTTCATGGGTGACGCTGTGACGGCGACCGGAAGGCGTGCTTCGGCTGATGGCTTTCCGTGCGGACCAGTTGAGAGGAATTCATGAGCACGTACGCGGGCAAGAAAGCGGTTATCACCGGCGGCACCATCGGAATGGGGCTTGCCACGGCCAAGGCCCTGGTCGAGGCCGGGGGTGAAGCACTTGTCACGGGGCGGAACGAGAAGAACCTGGCTGCCGCCCAGGCCGAACTCGGCGCCAAGGGACACGTCGTACGCTCCGACACGGGGCTCCTGAGCGACATCGACGCCCTCGGCGGGATCGTCGAGGAGAAGCTGGGGCAGATCGACTTACTGTTCGTCAACGCCGGCTTCGCGCAGCCCGGCCCGTTCGGGCACGTGACCGAGGAGTTGTTCGACACCACGTTCAACGTGAACGTGAAGGGTGCGTTCTTCACGGCCCAGCGGCTCGCCCCGCTGGTCAAGGACGGTGGCGCGATCGTCTTCACCACCTCGATCGCCAATGACTCGGGCAACCCGGGCATGGGCCCGTACGCCGGTTCCAAGGCCGCGGTGCGGGCCTTCACCAAGGTGATCGCGGCCGAGCTGCTGCCCCGGAACATCCGGGTCAACGCGGTCAGCCCCGGGTTCATCCACACCCCGACCGCCGGCATCACCGGGGCCAGCCCCGAGATGCTCCAGGCGTTCGAGAAGATCGGTGACGAGATCACCCCGATGCGCCGCCACGGTTCGGCCGAGGAGATCGCGCGCGCCGTGCTGTTCCTCGCCTTCGACGCCACTTTCACCACCGGTGAGGAACTGAACGTCGACGGCGGTCTCGGCCAGCGCATCAACCGGCCGCAGGGCCTGTAGTTTTCGCCGGAGGGCGGATCACGAGAACGACGGGTGTGCCCGGACGAATTCCCTTTCGTCCGGGCACATTCTTTTTCCGTTCCGGCCGAGAACGGCCGGTTACCGCGCCATGACTGCAATGCGCCCTCCCTCTGCCAGGCTGCCGGTGTTGCCCCCTGACGAAACGAGGAGACGGCGATGGCGACGCATGCAGTCGAGGCGGCATCCCTGGTGGATGCGGTGCGGGAGATCCTCCCGAAGCTCAAGGAGAACGGATTCGAGGCGGAGGAACGGCGCTGGATCCCGGACGAGAACCTGGAACTCCTGGAAAAGGCCGGGGTCTTCCGCATGGCCACCCCGAAGGCCTTCGGCGGCCTGGAGTTCTCCCTCGCCGACCAGGCCGCGGTCCTGGCCGAGATCGCCCGCGGTGACGTGTCCACCAGCTGGATCGCGAGCGTCTGGGTGTCCAGCGCCTGGATGATCACGCTGTTCCCGGAGGAGATCCAGAAGGAGGTCTTCGCCACCCCCGACGTGCGGATATCCGGCGGGTTCACCCCCTCGGGCGTCCTGACCCCGGCCGAGGGCGGCTTCGTCCTCAACGGCTCCTGGAAGTTCAACTCCGGCTGCCGCGGTGCCCAGTGGAACGTGGCGACCTCGCTCGTCCGGCACGAGGACGGCAGGGTGGAGGAGGCCATCGCGATGGTCCCCATGGCCGACTTCACCATCGAGGACGACTGGCACACCTCGTCCGTCGCCGCGACCGGCAGCTGCACCTCGACGGCCACCGACGTGTTCGTGCCCGCCCACCGGGTCGTCCCGACCGACCCCGCAGCGTTCGAGGCCGCCCTCGCGGAGCTCCCCGCGGACTGGCAGCCCACGGGCCGGGAGTACGGCCTGTACAGCTACATCATCTCCCAGGGCGTCGCCACCCTGGTGGGGGCCGCCCGCGGCGCACTGGACGCCTTCCTCGACCGGCTCCCCGGACGGGGCATCACGTACACCTCCTGGACCGACCAGAAGCAGCACCCGCTCACCCAGATCCAGGTGGCCACGGCCGACGCGAAGATCTCCGCCGCCGAGGCCCTGATGGACCGGACGTACGAGACGCTGCAGCGGCGCGCCGACGCCGGCGAGCAGCCCACCCTGGAGGAGAAGGCGGCGGTCCGCGGCCACAGCGCCTACGCGGTGCAGCTGGCCAAGGAGGCCGTGGACATCCTCTACAACGCCAGCGGCGCCACCGCCATCCAGCGCCGGGTGCCCATCCAGCGCTTCCACCGCGACATCCAGGGCCTCGCCCTGCACGGCATGATCCTGCTCTCCTCCAGCCTGGAGGTCCACGGCCGCGTCCTGCTCGGTCTCGACCCCGACACCCCGCTGCTCTGAGCCCGCAACGCCCCTGCGGCGTTCCGGACCGCAGGGGTGCATCACCGAAGGAAGCAACGTGAAGATAGAGAGACGTCCGTCCACCGCCCCCGCCGGGCGGGGGCTGCCGCGCCGCACCCTGCTCAAGGCAGGCGGCCTCACCGCCCTGACCGTCGCGGCGGCGGCCGCGACCGCGAGCGCACCGGCCTTCGCGGACACCCCCGAGGGACCCGACGCGATCGAGGGGACCTACGACGTCATCGTCATCGGCGCCGGCTACGCCGGCGTCACCGCCGCCCGCGAGCTGCGGGCGAAGGGGCTGCGCCCGCTGATCCTCGAAGCACGGGGCCGCATCGGGGGCCGTACCTGGACCTCCACGTTCCAGGGCCAGCAGGTGGAGCTGGGCGCCCAGTGGATCGGCCCGACCCAGCCGCTGGTCCACGACGAGCTGACGCGCTACGGCATCACCACCTACTCCGGCACGCCGCCGACCCGCTACATCATGCCGTCGGGCACCGGCTTCCAGGCGTTCCCGCCCGAGGAGGTGGACTCCCGGTACACCACCTTGATGAACCAGCTCTTCGAGGGGGCCCAGGAGCTCTTCCCGCACCCCACCGATCCGCTGTACCGCGCGGACCTGCTGGCCACCGCCGACCGGCTCACACTGCGCGACCGGCTGAACCAGCTGCGGCTGTCGCCGCAGGACGAGAGCTGGATCAGCGGGACGACCGCGGGCTACTCGGGCGGGGCGAGCACCATCGGGGCGTACACCGCCCTGGCGCAGTGGTGGTCCCTGGCCGGCAACAACGTGGCGGGCTACGAGGCCGTGATGTCCCAGCGCATCACGGGCGGCATGACCGCGCTGCTGAGCGCCATGCTGGCGGACTCGCGTGCGGTGCTCCGTCTGAACGCCCCGGTGGCCGCGGTGGCCGACGACGGCACCCGGGTACGGGTGACCCTCAAGTCGGGCCAGGTGTACCGGGCCCCGGCGGCGGTGGTCGCCGTACCAGTGAACGTGTGGAAGACGATCGCCTTCACGCCCGGCCTGCCCACCGTGCACCAGCAGGCCACGACCCAGGGCGTCGGCGTCCCCTACAGCAACAAGCTGTGGATGCACGTCACCGGGCTGCCCGACCGGGTGGCGGCGCGCGGCGCCGAGGGCAGCCCCTTCACCACGCTGCTCTCGCAGAACCCCCTGACCGAGGGGCAGCTCATGGTCGGGTTCAACAGCCAGCCGCCACTTGACGGCACGAACACCGCCGCGGTCCGGGACGCCGTCCGCACGATGGTGCCCGAGGCGAACGTGGTGAGCGTCCTGGCCCAGGACTGGGGCAAGGACCCGTACTCGCTGGGCGGCTGGGCGCTGCGGCGGCCCGGGCAGCTCACCACGCAGCTGCCGGCGATCCAGCAGCCGCGCGGCCGGGTGTCGTTCGCGAGCGGTGACATCGCGACCGGATGGGTCGGCTTCGTGGAGGGCGCCATCGAGTCGGGGCTGCGTGCCGCGCAGCAGGCGGCCAAGGCGGTGGGCAGCGGCGGCCGGTCGGGGCTGTCGTCGGCGGCCTGAGCGACGGCACGAGGAAGCCGGCGCCCCTGCACAGGGGGGCGCCGGCTTTCGTGTGACCGCCGGTCGGTGGTGTCAGTGCACGGCGGTGGCGCCCGCGTGGAAGGCGCCGTCGAAGAAGAGCAGGCCCTGCCGGGCGGGGCCCCGCGTCGCGTGCAGGACCGAGCCGATGAAGATGGAGTGGTCGCCGGAGTCGTAGGAATCGGCCAGTTCGCACTCCAGCCAGGCCAGGGCCCCCGAGAGGAGGGGCGCTCCGGTGTACGGGCCCGGCCGCCAGTCGACGCCCGCGAACTGCGAGGGGCCGAGCGGGCGTTCCTTGTCGGCGAAATAGCGGGCCAGCTCCTCCTGGCCCGCTCCCATGATGGAGACGGCGAACCGCCGTTCGTTCGTGATCGCCTTGTGCATGACCGCGCTGTGGGCCACGCAGCACAGGATCTGCGGGGGCGCCAGGGACACCGAGCTGAAGGCGTTGGCGGTCATGCCGTGTACGTGCTCCCCGCCCACCGTGAGGGTGATGACACCGGTGGTGAACCGGGCCATGGCCCCCCGCAGGGCCGCAGCGGCCCCCTGGTACGTGGGGGCCTCCTGATCGGACATGTATTCTCCCGTCGTTCGCGAGTCCGCGGCCGGCGTCTTCGCCCGAGAATGAACAAAAGTCCCCGCCAACGTATCTGCGCACCACAGCACTTCCTCCATTCGCAGGTCATCCCCCGCTAACCTCCGTACGGCCGGGCCGTATTTACCGCGGCGTGACCGCGCATTGGCACCCTGGGACCGCAGTGTCGGACACTCAAGAGGAAATAGGGGGCCGCCATGGGCGCACCTTCGGCCGAGAACGAACTCGCGGAACCGCAGATGCTCCAGTTCCTGTCGTTCCTGGGAATCGACGTCGAGTACGTACGCGGCGAGGGCAACACGCTCCATTTCCGCGACGACAGCGGCCGGGAGATCCCCGTCCTCGACTACGCCGGGGGGTACGGCGCCCTGATCCTGGGCCACAACCACCCCGGGATCGTGACCGCCGCACGGGAGTTCCTCGACTCGGGTACGCCGGTGCTGGCGCAGGCCGCCCGGCAGACGGCGGCGAGCGGGCTGGCCTCCGCCCTGAACCGCATCGTCCAGCGCGAGGTCGGGGACGGGGAGCCCTACTACGCGGTGTTCTCCAACAGCGGTGCCGAGTCGGTGGAAGTCGCGCTGAAGCACGCCGTGTTCGAGCGCGGCATGAAGATCGCCGCCCTGGAGGCGGAGATCGCCGTGCACCTGGAGGAGGCCCGCGTCGCGGTGGAGGCGGGCCGCGCCGGCGTGGCGGACGGGGCCGCGCGCGCGGCCGGCCTCGCCGGCTCCGGCGGGCGCGGGGCGCAGGCGTACGGGGAACTGGTGGCGCACGTACGGCGGCACAATGCGGAGCAGGCCGCCCGGCCGCCCGTGTTCCTGACGCTGGAGGGCGGGTTCCACGGAAAGCTGGCGGGCAGCGTCCAGCTGACGCACAACGCCTCGTTCCGGCTGCCGTTCGCGTCCATGGCCGCGCAGGCCCGCTTCCTTCCCTTCGACCAGCCGCCGGCCGTGGCCAAGCTGATGGGCGAGGAGCGGGCGCACGTCCTGGACGTGGCCGTCGAGGACGGCGAGGTGCGCCTCGTCGAGCGGCCCTTCCCGGTCTTCGCCGCGTTCGTCCTGGAGGTCATCCAGGGCGAGGGCGGGATCCGGGTGGTCACCGAGGAGATGGCGCAGGCCATCCGGGAGGCCTGCGGCGCCGCCGACTGCCCCGTGGTCGTGGACGAGATCCAGAGCGGCATGGGCCGTACCGGCGCCTTCTTCGCCAGCTCCCTCATCGGGCTGAAGGCCGACTACTACACCCTGGCCAAGGGGCTGGGCGGCGGGATCGCCAAGGCCGCGGTGACCCTGATCCGCGAGGGCCGGTACCGCCCGGACTTCGAGCTGGTGCACAGCTCCACCTTCGCCAAGGACGCCTTCTCCAACACGATCGCCCTGAAGACGCTGGAGCTGGTCGAGGCGGGCGACGGCGAGGTGTACCGCCTGGCCCGGACCTGGGGCGAGCGGCTGCTCGGGCTGTTCGCCGCGCTGCGCGAGGAGTTCCCGGACGTGGTGAAGGACGTACGCGGCAAGGGCCTGATGCTGGGGCTGGAGTTCCACGACCAGTCGGGCTCGGCGGCCGGCGGGATCCGGGACGCGGCCGCCGGCGGCATCCTCGGCTACGTCGTCTCCGGCTACCTGCTGCGCACGCACCGCATCCGCACGTTCCCGACGGCGAGCGCGGTCAACACCCTCCGCTTCGAGCCGTCGGTCCTCCTCACCGACGCCGAGGTGGACCGGCTGGAGCAGGCGCTGCGGGCGCTGTGTTCCGTTCTGCGCGACCAGAACGAGCAGGCCCTGTTCGCTCGGTGAAACGGCTTGATTTCGGCGGAAGTTGACGGCTCGAAATATCCCGTGAACGCCCGCGTGGGCAATGCGCTTTGTTACGCTGGCGACTCTGGTGGCACCCGTATGTGTACGGGACACTCGGGGAGGGTGAGAAGAAAATGAGCGTAAGGGCACGGCCGGTCTTCTGCGGCCTCGATGCCGCGATGGAAGTCATCAGCGGCAAGTGGAAGGTCCTCATTCTCTGGGCCCTGCGCCATCAGTCGCACCGGTTCGGCGCTTTGAAACGGCTCGTCCCCGGAGTCAGCGAGAAGGTGCTGATCCAGCAGCTGCGCGAGCTGGAGGCCGACGGGATCGTCCTGCGCACGATGCACGACGACACCCGGCTGCGCGTGGTCTACTCGCTGACCCCCAGCGGCGAGGAGCTGTTCGAGGCGCTCGAACCCCTCGGCGCCTGGGGCCGGGAGCACCTGCCCCGGAGGGAGGAACTCCCGGCCGAGGCGGCCGCCGGGGCCTGAGGCCCCGCGCCCTGCCCGCGCCCTGCGGGGCTCATCCGCAGGGCCGTGCCCACGCGGGCAAGACGGCGGAGGCCCGGTCGGTCGATCCGACCGGGCCTCCGCGTTCTCCTCAGCCGGCCGTCCGGCAGGGCCTCCCGGCCACGCGGACGTACCGCGGCCGGTGGATGGAGAGCACCGAGCGCAGATAGCTGCGCCGCTCGTCCTGCCGGTCGCCGAGGCCGATCCGCAGCGCCCTGCGGAACCACTTCCCGCCGTCCTTCGCCTCCGCCTTCGGGTCGTCCGGCAGCAGGCAGTCGAGCAGCTCGTCCACCGCGGCGTCCGACAGCGGGTCGAGGGTGAGCGTGGTGACGTGGCGCTTTCCGCCTCCCCACTCCGGGCGCAGCTGCAGCAACTCCGGGCGGGCCGTGGCCACCACGAGCAGCGGGACGCCGGAGAAGTCCGCCAGCCCGGCGACGAAGTCCAGCACCGCCCCGTCGGCCTGGTGCAGGTCGTCCACGAGCAGGAGGAGCGGCCGTTCGAGCGCGGTGGTCTCCAGGAACCGGCGCCAGGGCTCCAGCTCCTCGGGTACGCCCGCCGCGTCGGGATCGGTGTACTGGCCGAGGCATTCCAGCAGCCGGGCCGCGCGCTGTTCGTCGTCGACCAGCCGGTCCACGGCGAGGGTCACCTTGTCCCGGGCCACCGCGGGCGGGTCCGCCGGGTCGACCTGGCACAGCGCATGCACCAGCTGCCGCTGCATCTCGAAGACACCGCCGGCGGGGGCCGAGCCGGGCCCGCGGGACAGGCTCAGGCGGGCGACGTACGCGCGGGCGCCGACGGTGCGCCCGAACTCGGCGAGGAAGCGCGTCTTGCCGATGCCGGGGTCGCCGAGGACCGTGACCACGTGGGGTGTCGCCCGGTACCGGGCCCGCTCCAGCAGTCCGGTCAGCACCGACAGCTCGGACTCCCGTTCCACCGTGGGCATCCTGAGGCTGCCGACGTACTCCCGGCGGATGCCCTGGACCGTCCAGTGCCTCCCGCCGTCGCCGTCGGTCGGGTTGCGGTAGCCGATCATCGCCTCGGTGGCCGTGCGCGTGGCGTCGCAGGCGCGGATCTCGCCGGCCTGGGCGCGGGAGAGCAGCGAGTCGCAGCTGTTGAGGAGTTTGCCGTTGATGGACGAGGGCTGCTCGCGGTCGTCGGGCCGGTAGCGCAGCACGGCCTCGCCGGTGGCGACCGCGGCCCGGAAGGACAGGGCGTCGCGGAGGGCGGGCGGCGCGGCGGGCAGGACGGCGGAGCGCAGGCCGTCCTGGGTCGCGAGGGCGGCGAGCACCGCCCGTTCGGCGTGTTCGGCGCCTTCCTCGCCGGTGTCGAAGAGCGCCATCAGGATCGATCCGATGGCCGCGGTGACCCGGCCGCCGAAGTACTCGATGTTCTGGTGGATCCACCGGGAGGCGCCTTCCAGCAGCTCGTCGACGACCTCGGCGTCGCCCTCCACGCCGCTGGTGTCGAACTGGGTCCGCATCAACAGGACGCTGACCTTCCGGCGGGTGGCCGCCTCCCGGTCCGGCCCGGGCCGCGGGCGCGTCGGCCGCGCGCCCTCCTGCGCCGGAACCGCCTCCGCGGCGGCCGCGGGCTCACGGCCGGGTACGGGCACGGGTGCTGGTGCGGGTACGGGTACGGCCACCGGCAGCGGCACCGGTACGGGCGCAGGGGCGGCAGGGGCGGGGGCGGGGGCGGGCCGGGGTGCCGTGGCCGGGACCACCGCGGCGGCCGGCTCGGGCAGGCGGTGCACGGGGGCGTCGGGCCGGTGGGCTTCGCCGCCGGGCGCGTTCAGCCGGGGATCGTGGTTCAGGATGCCCTGCTGGAGCGCCTGGAGCTCCCGGCCGGGCTCCAGGCCCAGCTCCTCCACCAGCACCGACCGCACCCTGCTGTACACGCCCAGCGCGTCCGCCTGGCGGCCGCTGCGGTACAGGGCCAGCATGAGCTGGCCGCTGGAGCGCTCCCGCAGGGCGGTGTCCTCGACCATCGCCTCCAGCTCGCCGAGCACCGCGTGGTGGCGGCCGAGGGCGAGCTCGGCGTCGAAGTAGTCCTCCATGGCACCCAGCCGGGCGTTCTGGACGGCGGAGAGCTCGGGCCAGGCGATGCCCGCTTCGACCAGGTCCGCCAGGACCGGGCCCCGCCATAAGTCCAGCGCCTGCCGTAACAGGACGGCGGCGTCCTGCGCCCTGCCCGCGGCGAGGGCCTCACGGCCGCGCTCTGCCATGGCCTGGAAGCGGTAGAGGTCGACGTCTGCGGGGTCGACGGTGAGCTTGTAGCCGGGCGGCTGGGTCACCAGCGGGCTCGGCCCTCCCTCCGGACCGGACGGGGTGAGGGCCCGGCGCAGCCCCCAGACGGCGTTCTGCAGGATCTTGCGCGCCGACATCGGCGCATCGTCGACGGCCCACAGGGCCTCCAGCAGTTGGCTGGTGGACACCACCCGGTTCGCCTGCAGGAGCAGGTAGCCGAGCGTTGCCCGCTGCTTGGTGCCTCCCAGGCCGAGAGGACAGCCCTCATCCAAAGCCTCCAGAGGACCCAGGACGCGAAATTGCACAGCTCCCCCTATTCGCTCACACGACACGTTGACCGACAGCCCTCGGAGTAAAGGAGAGAACGACTCACCGATTCCGCCGCGCACTTCCCCGTTGAATGTGCGGCAAACGGACCGGACATGCCCGGTCCCACCGGAGTCCTTTCGGCCATCCGTGGCGACTTCCGGCCGATCTCCGCCATGCCGGCCGACGCCGCACCGTCGGCGCGGTGCCCGCCCCCCGCATGGCCAGACACTCCTTCCCCACCAGTAACACAACTTGACCATAAGCCAGTTGCCGACCTAGAGGTAAGTGCTGACTTGAAGGTAACCACTTACCGCGAGGTAAGCGTCCAGGGGATTGCGGCCGGGGGCTGCGGGCGAGGCATGGATCCCTCCCCATCGCCGGGTAACCGGCAGCTCACCGCCCTTCCGGGCGCCGTGGTTACCCCACCGTGACCGGCTCCGGACCGCATTCGACCAAGCTGCTGCACGCCGCAATTCTGCCAACCGGCACGTGCCCGCGGAGAGATGGGGAGCAGAAAATTCCATGAGCAATCTCATAGACTTCGAGATTTCCGAGGATCCGGACAAGCTCAACGAGCTGTTCGTCCGCATCTTCAACTCGGGCGACGGAGCGCTGTACGACTCCATGTACACCGATGACGCGGTCTCCAACATCTCCGGAGCCCCCCTGTCGGGCCCGGAGCGCACCGCGTTCTTCAAGGAGTTCCTCGCCTCCGGACCGAGGATCGACTCCAAGGTGCTGCAGACGTACACGACCGGCGACACCTCGCTGCTGATCGTGGACTACAAGCTCGACGTCCCGACCCCCGACGGCCAGACGGTGCACATGCACGGCACCTGCACCGACGTGCTGATCCGCAACGAGAACGGCGAGTGGCGCCTGGCCGTCGACCGTCCGGTCCCGGAAGGGGAGCCGGAAGCCGCCTAGGCAGGCCCCGCCGCCGACCGCCTGCCGCTGCGCGCGGGTCGGCCTTCCCGCGCGCAGCGGCACCCCGACCGGCCGACAAGGAGATCTGACCGTGAGCACCACCGGACCGCATCCCCACACGGACGTCACCACACTTCCCGACGCCCTGCGGCTGCGCAGCGAAAAGCAGCCCGACGAAACCGCCTACGTCTTCCTGCGCAACGGCGAGGAACCGCACGAGACGCTCACCTACCGGGCGCTGCACGAGGATGCCGGCCGCCGGGCCGCGGCGTTCGCGGCCGCCGGACTCTCCGGCCGCAGCGCCGTCCTGCTCTACCCCTCGGGCCTGGAGTTCGTACGGACCCTCCTCGGGTGCATGTACGGACGCGTGGCCGGCGCCCCGGTGCAGGTGCCCCGGCGCCGGGAGGAGGTCGAGCGGCTGCGCCGCATCGCCGACGACGCGGGCACCTCGACCGTGCTGACCACCGCCGAGGCCGCCCGCGAGCTGCGGGAGCGGTTCGGTGACCTGCCCGACCTGGCCGGGCTCACCCTGCTGGCCACGGACACCGCCGTGTACGAGCCGGCCGCGCAGCCGCCGGCGCCGCCGGGCCCCGGGGACATCGCGCTGCTCCAGTACACCTCCGGCTCGACCGGCGACCCCAAGGGGGTCGTGGTCAGCCACGCCAACTTCCTGGCCAACGTGGTGGAGACGGACGAGCTGTGGCCGTGCGAGCCGGACGGCACGGTCGTGAACTGGCTGCCCCTCTTCCACGACATGGGCATGCTCTTCGGGGTCGTGCTCCCCCTGTGGGCCGGCATCCCCTCGTACCTGATGGCCCCGGAGTCGTTCATCCGCCGCCCGGCCCGCTGGCTGGAGGCCATCGCCCGGTTCGGCGGCACCCACGCGGCGGCGCCCAGCTTCGCCTACGAGCTGTGCGCGCGGGCCGCCGCAGAGGGCAGGACCGGCGCCGTCGGCGACCTGTCGCGCTGGCGGGTGGCCGCCAACGGCGCCGAGCCGGTGCGCTGGTCCACGATCCGGTCCTTCACCGACGCCTTCGCACCGTACGGCTTCGACCCGCGCGCCATGTGCCCCGGCTACGGCCTGGCGGAGAACACCCTCAAGGCCACGGGCAGCCGCCAGGACCGCGAGCCCTCCGTGCTCTGGCTGTCCGCCGAGGGCCTGCGCGAGGGCCGCGCACAGCCCGTCGGCGAGCGGGCCGAGGGAGCCGTGCCCCTGGTCGGCAGCGGAGGCACGGTCGGCCGCACCCGGGTCCGGATCGTGGACCCGGCCACCCGGCGGGGCCTGCCCGAGGGGCGCGTCGGCGAGATCTGGGTCGACGGGCCCTGTGTGGCGGGGGGTTACCTCGGCCGCCGGGAGGCGAGCGAGGAGACGTTCCGGGCCCGGGTCGCGGGCGAGGACGGCCCTGCCGGCAGCACCCACCTGCGCACCGGCGACCTCGGCTTCCTGTACGGCGGCGAGCTGTACGTCACCGGTCGGCTGAAGGACGTCATCATCCGCAAGGGCCGCAACCACTACCCGCAGGACATCGAGCTGTCCGCCGAGCGCGCCGTGCCGGGCCTGCACCCCAACTGCGCGGCCGCCTTCTCCAGCGACGACGGCGGGCGCGAGCGGCTCGTGGTGGTCGTCGAGACCGACGGCCGGCTGCTGAACTCCCTCGGCGCCGACGCCCTGCTGCGCCGCGTGCACGAGGCGGTACGCGAGGGGCAGCGGATCACTCCGGACGAGGTCCTCGTCGTACGGCGCGGGACGCTGCCGAAGACCTCCAGCGGCAAGGTGCAGCGCCGGGCCTGCAAGCGGCGCTACGAGAACGGCGAGCTGGAGCCCGCCACCGTGGCGGCGGGCACGGCCGCCGCGACCGTCGCCGCCGGGGAGGCGTGATGGGCCGCCTCCGCACGCCCCGGCGCAGCCCCGGCTCCCGCATCCTCGGCATCGGCACGTACCGGCCGACGCGGGTGGTGGACAACGCGGAGGTCTGCGCGCGCATCGACTCCAGCGACGAGTGGATCCGCCGCCGGTCCGGCATCGTCACCCGGCGCTTCGCCGGCCCCGGGGAGACGGTCATCACCATGGCGGCCGAGGCGGCCCGCAAGGCGATGGCCCAGTCCGGCACCCATCCCGGCGACGTCGGCATGGTGCTGCTGGCCACGATGTCCTTCCTGGAACAGGCCCCGGCCGCGGCGCCCCGCGTCGCGCACCTGCTGGGCGCCCGCTCCGCCGGCAGCCTGGACGTCTCGGCCGCCTGCTCGGGCTTCTGCTACGCGCTGGGCCTGGCCGACGCGCTGGTCCGCTCCGGGGACGCCCGCACCGTCGTGGTGGTCGGCTCGGAGAGGATGAGCGACATCGTCGACCCCGAGGACCGCGGCACCGCGTTCCTGTTCGGCGACGGCGCGGGGGCGGTCGTGGTCGGTCCGTCCGAGACGCCCGGCATCGGCCCGGTGGTGTGGGGCTCCGACGGGGAACGCCACCACATGATCGCCCATGACCGGACCTGGCCGGCGGACCGCGACGCCCCGCACGATCCGTGGCCGGCGCTGCGGATGAGCGGTCCGGAGGTGTTCCGCTGGGCGACCCGCGTGGTCCCGGAGATCTCCCGGCAGGCCCTCGACAAGGCGGGGCTGGACGTCGCCGACCTGGACGCCTTCGTTCCGCACCAGGCCAACGCCCGGATCGTCGACGCCGCCGCGAGGTCCCTCGGCCTCGCCCCGCACACCGCCGTGGCCAAGGACGTCGTCACCGCCGGCAACACCTCCGCCGCGTCCGTCCCGCTCGCGCTCGATGCGCTGCTGTCCCAGGGCCCGGTGCCCAGTGGCGGGCTCGCCCTGCTCGTCGGCTTCGGTGCGGGCCTGGCGCACGCGGCCCAGGTGGTGGCGCTGCCGTGACGGGGCCCGAATGCTGAGTCGGCTGCTGCCCGCGGCGGTCGCCGTCGTGGCCTGCCGCTGGGACCCGCCGGAGGCACAGCTGTATCCGGAGGAGGCCGCGGTGGTCCGGCACGCCGTGGACAAGCGGCGCAGGGAGTTCACCACGGTCCGGCACTGCGCCCGCCGGGCGCTGGGCCGGCTGGGGCTGCCCCACGGCCCCGTGCTGCCCGACCGGCACGGCGCGCCGCGCTGGCCATCCGCCGTGGTCGGCAGCCTCACCCACTGCGAGGGGTACCGGGCCGCCGCGCTCGCCCGCGCGAGCGAGCTCGCGATGCTCGGCATCGACGTGGAACCGCACGAGCCGCTCCCCGCGGGAGTGCTCGACGCCATCGCCCGGCCCGCCGAGCGGAGCTGGATCCGCTCGGCGCCGCCGGGCACGCACTGGGACCGGCTGCTGTTCAGCGCGAAGGAGGCCGTGTACAAGGCGTGGTACCCGCGCTTCGGTGAGCAGCTGGAGTTCACGCAGGCCGAGCTGCGCCTCGATCCGGCCGGCACCTTCACGGCCCGGCTGCTGACCCGTCCGGCGGATCCGACTGCCGCCCGGGGCGTGCCGGATCCCCTGACGGGCCGCTGGCTGACCGGGGGCGGGCTGGTCTTCACCGCGCTCGCGGTCCCGAGCCCGGGGCCGGCGCCGCTGCGGCCCTGACGCCGGACGCCCAGCACGGGCGCCCCGCACCCCCGGGCGGGAGGGCGGGGCGTCCGCGTCGGCGGGCGTCCGCCTCAGGCGCCGACCGCTTTGCGCATGTGCTCGGCGGCGCGCCGCTCGAAGTCGTCCGGGTGGACGTCCTCGATGTGGGTGGCGATCGTCCAGCGGTGGCCGAACGGGTCGAGCACCTGGCCCGTGCGGTCGCCGAAGAAGTGGTCCTGGACCTCGCGCTGCTGCGTGGCCCCGGCCTTCAGGGCGCGGGCGAAGACGGCGTCGACGTCCTCGACGAACAGGTACAGGGTGACCGGGGTGCCGCCGACGGCGTGGGGGCCGAGCAGGCCGGCCTCCCGCAGCTCGTCGGAGAGCATCACGATCGTGCTGCCGATCCGTATCTGCGCGTGCATGATCTTGCCGTTGGGTGCGGTGGACCGGGCGAGCTCCTCGGCCCCGAACGCCTCGGTGTAGAAGGCGATCGCCTCGCTCGCCCCGTCCACGGCCAGGTAGGCCGTCAGCTCGGCGTATCCGTCGGGAATCGGTTGGACCATTCTTTGACCTCCGTGTTGTTCGGTGACCCCGGTAACCTCGGGGAATTCAGGGACTGCGGGGACTCGACGGCCGGGCGGCGGTGAGCCTGTCGAGTGCGTCGAGGAAGCGCTGCAGCTCCCGCTCCGTGCCGAGCGAGACGCGCAGGTGGCCGGGGAAACCGAACATGCCGGTGTCCCGCACGAGGATGCCGTGCTCCTTGGCGAGGAGGTCCTGCGCAGTGGCCGAGTCCTCGACCCGGACCGCGACGAAGTTGGTCTCCGAGGGCACGTACCGGTATCCGCGCCGCTCCAGTTCGGCGTGGAACCAGTGCCGCCGCTGCGCGGTGCTCTCCCGGATCTGGCGCAGGAACCCCTGGTCGGCAAGTGCGGCCAGGGCTCCGGCCTGGGCGACGCGGTTGACGCTGAAGGGCAGGACGTTCAGCGTGCGGCGGACCTCCGCGATCAGATCGGCCCGGCCGACGGCGTACCCGATGCGCAGCGCGGCCAGCCCGTACGCCTTGGAGAACGTGCGCAGCGCGAGGACCGGCGCGCCCCGGTCGAGGAAGTCCCTCGTCTGGGGCAGGCCCGGGTCGCCGAACTCCTGGTACGCCTCGTCGAACACCAGCGGTACCCCGCCGGCGTCCGCCGCGGCGACCAGCCGCGCGAAGTCCTCCCGGGCCAGTGCGGTCCCGGACGGGTTGTGCGGGTTGCACACGTATCCGATGCCGTGTTCCGGGAGCCTGTCCGCGAAGTCCGCGACGTCGACGGCGCCGTCGCGCAGCGGCCGTGCGACCGACCCGCGGCCGATGCGTTCGAGGACCTCCGGATAGCCGGGGAAGGTGCCCTCGCTGACCAGGCCGGGGCGTGCGAGGTCCCCGAGGCTCAGTGCGGTGGCCAGCACCAGCTCGTCGCTGCCGTTGGCCACCGCGATCTGGTCCTCGCCGACGCCCCAGTGCGCGGCGAGCGCCGCCACGAGGGTCTCCCGCTGCGGCGCCGGGTAGCGGTGCACCCGTTCCAGCGCCGTCGTCGCCGCCGCCACTGCCGCGGGGCTGGCGCCGTACGGGCTCTCGCTCAGGTGCAGTCGCACCATCGTGTCGGCGTCCGGGAAGCTGGTGTTGTAGACCTTCGGCTGCGGCCGTACGGGTGCGGTCACAGCCGGGATCCCAGCAGGACGCCGAAGCAGTAACTGCCCACCACCGCTTCCTTGGTGAGGAAGAAGTGCTCGCTACCGGCCGGGATGCGCATCACGGCGGGCGAGGTCAGCTCGTGGAGGACCCCGTCCAGGTGGACCTCGATACGGGCCTGCCCGGGCTCCGGCGAGATCAGGAAGTAGATCTCGTCGACCTCGTGGGTGTGGGGCGCGGCGACCGGCTTGTCGACGAGCGTGCTGAGCTCGCCGCCCGCGATCTGCACCGGCATGCCGCCGAACATCTCCGCCGTGAGGTAGAAGGGCGCCGGCTGGTGGTGCCCCGCCACCGAGAGCGGGATGGGCAGCGCGGAGACGATCTCCGCGGTGGTCGTCCCGCTCACGCCGCCTCCAGCACGAAGAGGTAGGTGTGCGGGGCGCCGAAGGGAACCGCGCTGCGCAGGTGCATGCCGCCCTTGGCGAAGAGCTCCTCGTAGGCCTCGCGGGTGTAGATGGGCACGCCCATGAGGGCGTGGGCCAGTTCGAAGCCGCTGGAGAAGATCGGCAGGGTGTCCTCGCCGCTCCTCGGCCTGACGGTGGTGTCGCCCAGCAGGAACGTGTTGGCCTTGGGGAAGGCCTCGCGCAGCCGGGGGATCACCTGGTCGCGGCGCTCGGGGTCGACGAGGAGGTCGTGCAGGAACATGAAGCTCATGACGACGTCGGCCTCGTCGGCGCCCTCGACGCGGTGGTCGTTGAACAGGATGTCGAGCACGTCCGCGCACACCGGCTCGACGGTGCCGCGCAGGCCGTACCGCTCGACGGTCTCGGCCCCGAGCTCGGTGGCGGACTTGCTGATGTCGATGCCGATGCCACGGCTTCCGGGGCGCGCCTTCACCAGGCGGGAGACCCGCTCGCTGACGCCGGCCCCGAGGTCGACGAGGGTGGTGAAGTCGAGCCGGGAGATCTCCTGGTCCAGGAGGTGCCGCATGAGCGCGGAGTCCGCCTGGGCCGAGCCGAGCGCCACCATGCCCTCGTCGCGGTGGAGGTCCGCGCCGAACCGGCGCTCCCCGCGGGCGACGGCGGCGGCGTTCGCGAAGACGTCGTGGTAGCCGCCGACGCCCCAGGTGAAGAAGCCGATCGCCTGGCGGACCTCCTCCCCGGTGCGGGTCGCGCGGACGCGGTCTCCGCTCACGGCCAGGTATCCGAAGGATTCCGCGGCGCGGACCAGGGCGTGGACGACGGCGTGGTCCAGGTGGTGTTCACGGCAGAACGAGGGCACCTCCAAGGAGCCTTCGTCCTCCAGTCTGCGCAGCAGCCCGAGGCGCTCCAGTGCGTGCAGGACGTGCGCGCAGACGAATCCGTTGAAGGCGGTGTCGGGGTTGAGCGGGGTCGGCGCCTCGCCCTGCCACGGGGCGGTCAGCGTGTGTACCGGCGACAATGGTCTACTCCTCTCAGGAATGCGGCGGGCGGGGCGGTGGGGGCTCCGCCCGCCGCGAGCAGGACCGGGTCGGAAGGCCGGGTCAGAAGGCCTCGAGCCGGGCCAGGTTGGTGGCCAGGGAGTACGGGGTGAGGTCGACGCCCGGCGACTTGCCGAGGTGGAGGTCCCGGACGATCTGGCCGGCGAGGGGCGCCTGGGCCAGGCCGTGACCGGTGAATCCGGCGGCGAAGAGGATGCGCTCGTGCTTGCCGCTGCCCTTGCCGATGATGGCCGACTTCGTGGGCGTGACGTCCAGGGTGCCGGTCCAGGCGCTGTGCAGCGTGAGCCCTTCGAGCTGGGGGTACCACTTCGGCAGCTCGTCGACGGCGGCCTGGTACCAGATGTCCCGCAGGCCGTCCTGCTTCGAGATGCGCTCCAGGCCGACGAGGACCGCCTTGCCCATGCCCATCGTCTTCAGCCCGGACACCGGGTGGAAGGTGAACGGCAGGTTGTGGATGTCGCGGTCGGTGCGGACCGGGTCGGAGTGCAGCAGCTCGGCGAACTGCCCCCATACCGGCAGGTCCAGGCCGGCCAGCTTGGCGACGTCGCCGCTGAACGGGCCGGCCGCGATGACGATGGACTCCGCGGTGAAGTCGCCCGCCGTGGTGGTGACCACGCCGCTGTCGGCGTCGATGCCGGTCACGGAGACCTGGGAGTACAGGCGCGCGCCGTGCCGCTCCGCGGCCTCGGCGTACCCGCGGACGATCGCCTCCGGCTTGATGCGGTACGTCGCCGGGTTCCAGACCGCGGCCTCGATCGTGTCGGGGTCCAGCCAGGGGTTGAGCTCGACGGCCCGCGCGGCCGTGATCATCTCCACGGCGGCTCCGGCCTCGCGGTGGTCCGCGAGGTCGGCCTCCAGCTCGGCCGCCTGCTGCGGGCTGGTGAGGATCGTCAGCAGCCCCAGGTCCTGCAGCCCGACGTCGACGCCCGTGTCCGCGGCGAACTGCCGGAATTCCGCGAGGCTGCGCGTGGCCAGCTCGGAGTCGTGGGGCTTGCGGGGGAAATAGGTACGGAAGGCGCGGGCGGTCTGGGAGGTGGTCCGGGAACCGAACTGGTTCTTCTCCACGAGGACGACGTCGACGCCCGCCTTGGCAGCGTGGTAGGCGATGGAGGTGCCGATCACCCCTCCGCCGATGACCAGCATTTCCGCCGTGTTCTTCTGCTCAGACATGCGCGCCCCTCGTGATGGTCGGACGGTAGGTCCAGTTGTCTCCTTCGATGTCCCACGGGAACAGCTGGAGGTTCCAGGCACCGAGGGCATTGACGTACGTCGCCATCTGCGCCATCAGCGCGACGAAATCCTCGCGCGTGGTGATGACGTCGAATGCGGCGACGACTTCCCTGGTGATGTCCCAAAGGGTGTTCATTCCGCAGTAGCCGAGGAATTCGGTCGGCTTGACGAGGAGGATCCGGGCCAGCTCGATCAGCGAGGACAGCGGCATGTCGATGTTGCGGCCGGCCCGCACCAGGGCGGTGTAGTTCACGTAGCCCAGCGGCCGGGTCTCGCCGTTCACGGCGACCAGCGTCGTCAGGACCGAGTTCTTCGTCCCGGCCCCGGAGGTGCCGCGGGACTTGCCCTCGTGGATGTCGAGCAGCTCGTCGGTCGGGTCGACCAGCACCCGCTCGGTCTCCGCGGCGATCCGCTCGATCAGGTCGCGCAGCTTGTCGGAGCCGACGTCGACCCGCCGTACGCCGTGGCCGGCCGGCCCGTCGACCCGCCGGACGTGGGCGATCACCGGCTCGCCGTTGCCGTACACCGACTCCCAGATCATCTGGCCGATCTTCGGCAGCGAGTCCACGTCCTCGGGGACGACGCGGCCGATCGGCGAGGTCGGCATCGGCTCGGTCAGCTCGCCGTACTTGATCGTCAGGTGCTGCACGGCGGAGAGGAACACCGTGCCGTTGGGCTGGATCTTGCGGTCCACCTTGTAGTCCGGCACCGCGTGCAGCAGATCGTGCGCCGGCGGGACGTGGTACATGCAGTCGCCCGCCACGAGCGCGTGGCCCTGAAGGGTCCGGTACGGCAGTGATGCCCACAGCGGCTCGACCAGATCCGAGTTGCGTCCCTCGTCGAGAGTGATACGAACCTTGGCGCCGATCGGCTCCCAGGCGATCTCAATTTGTCGCATTGTGCTCCTAGCTCCTTCTAATCGGCCCTGTCGCTGACGAGAGCGGGGAGTTGGATACCACCAACGGGCAGGATGCCGTCGCAAATCGAATATAAGAACGGCGACTTTCGGTCGGCCGATCGGACCGGGTTTTCTGTCATCTCGGAAATTGTTTGTCATTTTCCGGCGCGCGAGACACTCCAGGAATGCAAAATTCCGGTGCCCGCGCGGCGGACACCGGAATTCAAGGGGTGTGGACGAATGGAAAGAAGGGCGAATAAAGGCCGGTCGTCAGGCCCCGTTGTGTGCGAGCGAGAACGGCGTGAGGTCGACGCCGGGATGGCGGCCGAGGTGGAGGTCGCGGACGATCCGGCCGGCGGCGGGCGCCTGGCCGAGCTCGTGGCCGCTGAACCCGGTGGCGAAGAGGATCCGTTCGTTCGGACCGTCCGCCCGGCCGATGAGCGCCGTCTTGGAGGGGGTGACCTCCAGGGTCCCGGTCCAGGCGCTGTGCAGTGTCACGTCGCGCAGGCGCGGGTAGCGCTGCGCCACTTCATCGGCGGCCTCCTCGTGCCAGACCGCCCGCAGGCCGGGATCGTCGCCGAAGCGTTCGAGCCCCACCAGGAACGAGGGGCCCATGGCCATCGTCTTCAGGCCGGCCGCGGGGTGGAAGGTGAACGGCGCCGTGACGTCGCCGCCGTCGTCGCCGACCGGGTCGGTACGGAACAGTTCGGCGAACTGGTCGCGCAGCGGAAGCTTCAGCCCGGTCAGCTCGGCGATGTCGCCGCTGCCCTGCGCGTCCGCGATGACGACCGCCTCGGCGGTGAACTCGCCCGCGGTGGTGGCGACACGGCCGGACGCGGCGTCCAGTGCCGTCACGCGGGCCCCGGTGACCGTGCGCACGCCGTGCTTCCGCGCGCCCTCGGTATAGCCGCGCAGGACCTCGTCCGCCCTGAGGTGCATCATCTGCGGACACCAGATACCCGCCTCGATGCCCGCCGGATCCAGCCAGGGGTTGCGCGCGGCGACCTGTGCGGCGGTCAGCAGCTCCAGCTCCACCCCGGCGTCGCGCTGGGCGGGCAGCTCCGCCTCCAGCTCGGCGGCCTGCTCGGCCGTGGCGGCCACGACGAGCATTCCGGTCTGTGTGAGCCCGAGATCGGCGCCCAGGGTGCTGCCGAAGGCACGGAAGTCGGCCAGGCTGCGCGCCACCAGCTCGGAGTCGTGGACCTGGCCGGGAAAATACGTACGAAATGCGCCGGCAGTCTGTGTCGCGGTCCCTGCGGACCCTTCCCGTTCCAGCCGGACGACGTCGACACCCGCCTCCGCGGCGTGGTAAGCGATGGACGCGGCGACCACCCCGGTGCCGATGACCAGTAATCCTGTGCCGTTCTTCTGCTCGGACATGCAAATCTCCCGTGATGTGGCCGACGGACCGAATCATGGGGAGGGGGTCGGGAACCGGTCAAAGAACGCCGGCGCCCCTGTGTCAGGTTCACGACCGCTTCCCCAACCGCGAGTTGACAGAAAGTCCGCCCCCTCGTCGGCCGGTGCGACGAAGGGGCGGACCATGGGGACATGAGGGCAGCTGCCTCCTGCTTACTTCTTGATCGGCGCCTGCAGGCTCCAGACCCGCCCGTCGGGGTCGCGCACCTTCATCTCCTGCGTTCCGTAGTGGGTTTCCTCGAACGGCGTGACCACCTCGACGGACGGGTCGGCGAGGAACTCGCCGGCGTCCGCGACCTTGAGCACCACCTGGACCTCGGGCTTCTGGTCCTCGGGGATTTCGGCGAGCAGGAGGTAGGGCCCGTCACCGTTGCGGAGCATTCCCGAGCCTTCGGGAGTCGAGAACTCGACGTTGTACCCCAGCGTCTGGAAGAACTTGGCCGCCTTTCCCCAGTTGTGGGTCTCGAGGTAGACGCCTTCGATGCCTTCGGTGGTCATGCCTGCTTTCCCTTCGGAGGTTCCTGTTCGGATGCGTCGAGGTACGTGCGCAACGCCTCGGCGACCAGGGCCGAGAGCGACTGCTCGTTCTCGATGGCATGGTGCTTGATCTGCCGGATGAGCTCCACCGGCAAGTAGACGTTGAACTGTTTCACTTCTGCACGCATGCTAGCATGCTAGCACTTCTGACGCCCATTCACCTATGGGTGCGGACAAGAGAGTTACGAGCCGAGGAGGGCTCCGAACGATGAAACGCCAATGGTGGACGCTGCTGGTGGTGTGTGCTGCGACGTTCATGCTGCTGCTCGACGTCACGATCGTCGCGGTCGCACTGCCGGACATCCAGCACTCGCTGGACGCGAGCTTCAGCGGTCTGCAATGGACAACGGACGCGTACGCGTTAACTCTGGCGGCCCTCCTGCTCACCTCCGGCTCCCTGGCCGACCTGTACGGCCGGCGGCGCCTGTTCGTCATCGGCCTGACGGTCTTCACGGCCGGATCGCTGCTGTGCGGCGTCGCCCAGGACCAGCTGACGCTGATCCTGTCGCGCGCGGTGCAGGGCGTCGGCGGCGCCATCCTCTTCGCCACCTCCCTCGCGCTGCTCGCCGGCGCCTTCCAGGGCAGGGAGCGGGGCGCGGCCTTCGGCATCTGGGGCGCCGTCGCGGGTGTCGCGACCGCGCTCGGCCCGGTGCTGGGCGGCGTGATCACCAGCGGGATCAGCTGGCGCGGCATCTTCCTGGTGAACCTGCCGATCGGCATCGCCGCGCTCGTCATCACGCTGCGCCTGGTGGACGAGTCCCGTCCGCCGCGCGCCTCCAAGGTCGACTGGCTGGGCATCGTGCCCCTCACGGCGGGCCTGTTCAGCCTCGTGTACGCCCTGATCCGGGCGAGCGACACGGCATGGGACGAGCGGGGCGTGCTGATCTGCTTCGCGCTGGCCGCGGTGTTCCTGATCGCCTTCGTGGTGGTCGAATCGCGGGTGTCCGAGCCGATGTTCGACCTGTCGCTGCTGCGGACCCCGACCTTCCTCGGCGGCTCCATCGCGGCGTTCGCGATGAACGCCTCGCTGTTCGCGATGTTCATCTACCTCGTGCTGTACCTCCAGAACGACCTCGGCTACAGCGCAATGGGCACCGGCGCCCGCCTCCTGGTCAGCTCCGGGGCCACGCTCGTCGCCGCCATGGTGGCCGGCCGGGTGATGAGCCGGATCCCGACCCGGTGGCTGATCGGCCCGGGTCTCGTCGTGGTGGGCGTCGGCCTGCTGCTGATGACGGGCGTCTCCGCCGATTCGGACTGGACCCACCTCATCCCGGGCTTCATCGTCACGGGCATCGGCGCCGGCATGGTCAACCCGCCGCTGGCCTCGACCGCCATCGGTGTGGTCCCCGTGTGGCGGGCCGGCATGGCCTCCGGCGTGAACCAGACCTTCCGCCAGGTGGGCATCGCCGTCGGCATCGCCCTGTACGGCTCGATCTTCACGGCCTCCCTGCACGAATCCCTGCGCGAGCGGCTCTCGGCCATCCCCTCCCTCCAGGGGCAGACCGACACGATCGCGGACTCCATCCGCATGGGCGCCCCGGACCAGGCGATCGCCTCCGCTCCGGCGGAGCTGCGCGGCCAGGTGGAGCACGCCATCCACACCGGCTTCGCGACGTCCCTGAACGACCTGCTGTACGCCAGCGGCATCATCGCGCTGGTCGGCGGCGTCCTGGCCTTCGCCCTGATCCGCGCCAAGGACTTCGTCCCCCAGGGCGGCCCGGGCGGCCCGGGCGGTCCGGGCGGCGGTCCGGGCGGCCCCGGGGGCCGTCCGCAGCCGCAGGGCGCCGGGGCTCCGCAGCCGCAGGCGTAGGCAACCGGCAACCGGCACTGCACACGACACGGCCCGTGGTGTCGCGTGCAGTGCCGGGCTCTTGGGGTCAGAGGCTGCTCAGCACCTGCGGGGACAGGTTCTTGATCATGGTGTTGGCCCACTTCATCTGCCGGATCGTCTGCGGGTGGCAGGCCGTGCACGCCTCGAGGAGGCGTTGGTCGCGGGTGGCCTGCGCCGCCTGGGCGAGCATCTCCCAGTGCAGCGAGTTCCATACGGCTGCGAGGTGCAGGCGGCCCAGGTCGCGCAGCAGCACCAGCCCGTCCGGCAGGTCCGGGGGGTCGGAGCCGCCCCCGGCGACACCGGCACCCGCCTCCCCCGCGGTCGGGCCGGTCGTGCCGGTCGTGCCGTCACCGTCCGTGCCGTACTGCGGGCCGAGGGCGGCGAGCCGGTCGCTGTGCTCCCGGGACCAGCGGGCGAGGTCGAGAGCCACGTGGTGGACCTCCACCTCGGAGCCGTGGCGTTCCGCCGCGGCCCGCAGCGCCCGCTCGAGATTCTCCTCGCCGCGGTGGAGCTCCCCCAGGGTGAGCGCGATCGCGTTCATGACGGCTCCTCGGTCGCGCGGGCCTCGGGCCCGCCGGTGGTGGCCGGGATCCCGTCCGGGTCGGCGGGCGCCGAGGCCGTGGTGGTGGGTGCCGGAGCCGGGGTGCCGTCGCCGCGCTCGACGAGGGCGACCCGTGCGGCGGCGGTCTTGAAGAGGGGCTGCTTGGAGACCGGGTCCCAGTCGGTGACGGTGGTCTCGTTGGCGGCCCGGCCGGCGCGCCCCTCGCCGGGACCGCGGCCCCGAGGCGTGTCCCAGTAGCCGTAGTGGAACGGCAGGAAGACCAGCCCGTCGCGGATCGCGGTGATCCGCAGCCGGGCCAGGACCCCGCCGCGCGCGGTGGCCACCTCGATCAGGTCGCCCTCGTGCAGGCCGTGCGCGGCGGCCTCGGCGGGGCTGAGCTCCGCCCACACCTCCGGCGCCGCCGCGTTGAGCTGCGGCACCCGGCCGGTCTTGGTCCGGGTGTGGAAGTGGTAGAGGGTACGGCCCGTGGTGAGCTGCAGCGGGAACTCGCCGTCCGGCTCCTCGTGCGGCGGCACGTAGGCGGCGGCCTTGATGACCGCCTTCCCCTCGGGGTTGAGCGCCCGGTACTCCTCCTCCTCGACCGCCGCGCCGGTCAGCAGGTCCTTGCCGTACGTCTCGCAGTCGTCGGGGGCGGCCCAGCTGATGCCGTCGGTGTACAGCCGCTCGGTGCCCTCGGGCGCTGCCTCGGTACAGGGCCACTGGATGCCTCCGGAGCCGCGCAGCCGCTCGTACGTGATGCCGGTGTAGTCGCAGGGGCGTCCGGCACTGCACCGCTGCCAGGCCTCGAAGGCCTCCTGCGCGGTCCCCCAGGTGACGAGCGGTCCGCCGTCGCGGTCGCGGAAGTCCATGCGGCGGGCGTAGTCGAGGAAGATGTCCAGATCGGCGCGGGCGAGGCCGGGCGGCTCCACCGCCTTCTCGGACAGGTGGACGGTGCGGTCGGCGTTGGTGAACGTGCCGGTCTTCTCGCCCCACGTGGCGGCGGGCAGCACCACGTCCGCGTACTGCGCCGTCTCGGTCGCGAACAGGTCCTGCACCACGGTGAAGAGGCCCTCCTGCCCGAGGATGGAGCGGATGCGGCCGAGGTCGGGCAGCGAGACCGCCGGGTTGGTGCCGCTGATCCACAGCATCTTGACCGAGCCCTGCTCCGCGTAGCGGAAGATCTGCATGGCGTGGGTGGGCGGCCCGTAGTGCGGGATGGTCTCGGGGGTGACGTTCCAGATCCGCGCCAGCTCCTGGACGTGCGCGTCGTTCTGCCAGTTGCGGAAGCCCGGCAGGTCGCCGTCGGCGCCGGTCTCGCGGGTGTTCTGGGCGGTGGGCTGGCCGTTCATCTGCAGGACGCCGCAGCCGGGGCGGCCCAGCATGCCGCGCACCAGGTGCAGGTTGTTGACCTGGACGGCGGCCGCGGTGGCCTGGTGGGACTGGTAGACGCCCTGGAGCACGGTGGACAGCAGCCGGTCGGCGCCGCCGAGGAGTTCGGCGGCCTCTGCGATCGCGGCGGCGGGCACGTCGCAGATCCCGGCCGCCCACTGCGGTGTGCAGTCCGCCACCTGCTGCTCCAGCCGGTCGAAGCCGACGGTGTGGGCCTCCAGGTAGGCGCGGTCGATCCGGCCGTGGCGGAGGATCTCGTGCAGCAGGGCGTTGAGCAGCGCCAGGTTGGTGCCCGTACGGGGGGCCAGGTGCACGTCGGCGGCCCGGGCCACGGGCGTGGGCCGGGGGTCGACGCAGAGCAGGCGCGGCGGATCGGGTCCGGCCAGCCGGTCGAGCACCCGCATCCACAGCACGGGCTGGGTCTCGGCCATGTTGTGCCCGAAGAGGGCGAGCGTGTCGGCGTGGTCGACGTCCGTGTACGAGCCGGGCTGGCCGTCGCAGCCGAAGGTCTCCTTGAGCGCCTCGGCGGCGGTGGCCGTGCACAGGCGGGTGTTGCCGTCGAGGTGGTGGGTGCCGATGCCGGCCCGGGCCAGCACGGCGAGCGTGTAGTACTCCTCGAGGAAGAGCTGCCCGCTGGTGTAGAAGCCGATCGAGCCCGGGCCGTCCTCCTCCAGCAGGGACTCGGTGCGGTCGGCGACGGCGTCGAGGGCGGTGTCCCAGGAGCACTCCTGCAGGCGGCCGTCCCGGCGGATCAGCGGTGTGCGCAGCCGGTCCTCGGAATGGTTGGCCTGCCAGCCGAAGAGGTCCTTGGGACCGAGGCGGCCGCGGTTGACCCGGTCGCCGGTGCGGCCGCGGACCCCCACGATGCGGCCGTCGCGCACGGCGATGTCCATGGCGTCGCCGTTGGAGTGCAGCAGGGACGCGGAGGGCACCCACGCGTCGACGTCCCCGGGCAGGGTGCCGGGGGCGAGGTGCCCGTCCGTACGGGCGGGCCAGGGGGCGCCGCGCCGGTAGGGCGTGCGGCTGCCCCAGGGGTGTGCGATCCGGTCGGCCCGGTCGGCGCGCTCTACAGGTGCTCCCATCGCCCTTGCTCCTTTCGCCGGGACGGAACCGGTCACCCGCGCCTTCCCGGTTCCCCGCGCGGGACACGTGCGCGGCGCATGCATGTCCGGCGCCCCGGCGGGCAGCCGCACGACAGCAGGACCGGTACGACCAGTACCAGGCCGATCGAGGGCAGCAGGAGCGAGCCATGTCCACCGACGCCATCGTGATGTTGAGGGACGACCACAAGCAGATCCGCAAGCTCATCCGCGCCTACCGGGCGGCGGAGAGCGGCAGGGCCGACGGGCAGCGCGACGCCGCCGGGACCCGCCACACGGCCGCCGACCCGGCCGCAAAGGCCGAGGCGGTCGACGAGCTCCTGCACCTGCTCAGCGTCCACACGCACATCGAGGACGAGGTCATGTACCCCCGTGTGCGCCAGCTGGTCCCGCAGACCGGCAACACCGTGCTGGAGTTCCACGAGGAGCACCACGTCGCGGACGTCCTGGCGTGCGAGCTGGAGGGCATGGACCCGGCCGACGAGGCCTTCGACGCCAAGGCAAAGGTGCTGATGGAAGCCGTGGAGCGGCACATGGAGGTCGAGGAGGGCGCCTGGTTCCCCGAGGTGCGCCGGTCCGTGGGCCGCAAGGAGCTCCAGGCCATCGGCGCGCGCATGGCGGAGGCTCGGGAGCAGGCTCCGCAGCGACCGCAGCGATCGCTGCTGAAGAAGCTCGCCCACGCGCTCACCCCCGTGTGAGCGCCGGCCACGCCAAGGACTCGAGAAGACGCTGATGACACACGGCGGATACGGAGGACGCGACGATGGGACGCAGGCAGGGGCGGCAGGGGCACGGATCCAGGCCCCAGACCGTGGTGATCACCGGAGCCAGCGCGGGCGTCGGACGCGCCACGGCCCGCGCCTTCGCCGCGCGCGGGGCCCGGGTGGCCCTGATCGCCCGCGGCCGCGCGGGGCTGGAGGCGGCGGCGCGGGAGGTGGCCGAGGCGGGCGGCACGCCGCTGGTGGTGCCCGCCGACGTCTCCGACCACACCCAGGTCGACGCGGCCGCGGACGAGGTGGAGGCTGCCTTCGGGCCCGTCGACGTCTGGGTCAACGCCGCCTTCGCCACCGTCTTCGCGCCGTTCGAGGAGATCCGCCCCGAGGAGTTCCGCCGGGTGACGGAGGTGACGTACCTGGGGTACGTGCACGGGACGCGGGCCGCCCTGGCCCGGATGCTGCCCCGGGACTCGGGGGCGATCGTGCAGGTCGGCTCCGCCCTGGCCGAACGGGCGATCCCCCTGCAGTCGCCGTACTGCGGCGCCAAGCACGCCGTCCACGGGTTCACCTCCGCCGTCCGCACCGAGCTCCTGCACCGCGGCAGCCGGGTGCGCATCACGGTGGTCCAGCTGCCGGCCGTCAACACCCCGCAGTTCTCGTGGGGGCTCTCGCGGCTGCCGCGGCGGCCGCAGCCCGTGCCGCCGATCTACCAGCCGGAGGTGGCCGCCCGCGCCGTCGTCCACGCGGCCGACCACCCCGGACGCCGCGAGTACTGCGTGGGCGGCGCGACCCTGGTGACGGTGCTCGCCAACCGGGTCGCCCCCGGCCTGCTGGACCGGTACCTCGCACGCACCGGGTACGACTCCCAGCAGACCGGCGAGCCCGACATCGAGCCGCGCCCCCACAACCTGTGGCGCCCGCTCGACGGGGACGACGGCCGGGACTTCGGTGCCCACGGGCGCTTCGACGACCGCTCCCACCCGCGCTCCCCCGAGGCCTGGGCGGCGCGGCGCCCGCGGGCGCTGTGGGCCGCCCCGGCCGCGGCGCTGGCCGTGACCCTGGTGTACCGGCGCAGGAGCGCACGCCGCCGGTGATCAATCGGGGGGCTCCGGTACCGGCTCCTCCGGATCCCGTCCGCGCGACCGTACGGGCCCGTCCGGAGGATCCTCGGGCGCGGGAGCGTCCTCGGGCTGGGGGTCACGGGGGACGGGGTCCGGCCCGGAGGGCGTCCGGTCGGGGCCGTCGGGGGGCGGTTGCGTCGGCTGCGTCGTCATCACTGCGCTCACCTCCATGACTCGGGCTGCGACGTCCGTGACTCGGGCGGTCACGCCCACCCACGGCCGTCGGGCGGGCCGTGGTGTCGGTCCGTACTGCCCCGCGCCTTTCCCACGATGCCGGGATCATGCCTGGCACGACGCCTGCCTGAACGGTCCCGGAGTGGGATCCTCAAAGCATGGAGAGCGACCCCGTACTCCCCGAGTTTCACGGTGACGGCGCCACGCCCGAGGTGCTGGCCCTGGCCAAGGTCGTCGCCAGGCTGCGGGCCGAGGTCGTGGAGCTGGAGGCCGTGGCCTCGATGACGGGCGTCGTCGAACGGGCCAAGGGCGCCGTCATGGTCGAGGCGGGTGTCTCCGCCGACGCGGCGTACGAGCTGCTGTGCGCCCGCGCCGACAAGGGACGGCGCACGCTCATGGAGGAGTGCTGGATCACCCTGGGCAGGACCGGCCGGGGCGGCGTGTTCTCGCACCTCCACCTGCACCGCGGGGGACCGGCGGACGAATCCGGCCCCACCGCGGCCCCCGCGTCCGGCCCGTCGACGTTCGGCTCCAGCCGGTACGTGGCGAGCTCGGAGGGCGACGGGGGACGCTCCACGCTCCTGGCCCGGCTCGCCGAACACCTCACCGGCACGCGTACACCCCACGACGTGGCCGAGCTCCTGCGCACGGTCCTCGGCGAGCCCGAGGGCGTGGACGCCGTCATGATCTACACCGAGACGGCCACGGGCCGGCTGGAACTGGTCGGCCACGCCGGCATCGAGGACGCCCTCGCCGAGCAGTGGAGCCACATCCCGCCGCTCAGCGGCGTCGCGGCGATGGAGGCGCTCGCCGAGGGACGCGCGGTGTGGCTGGAGAACGCCGCGGAGGACGCCGTCCGGTACCTGCTGATAGGAGACCCGCCCGAGCGGTGGCCTTCGCGCGCCTGGATCCCGGTCCCCGGCCGGGCCCGGGTCGTCGTCGGCTTCTTGCGCAACCGGGAGGCCCCCTTCGAACCCCGGAGCCGGACCCTGCTGCGGCGGGCCGTCCGGATGTGCGCCGGGCCGCTCCGGGCCCTCCCCGGCGCCGCCCCGGACGCCCCCGAGGAGGACGTGGACCGGATCCAGCGGATCTTCGACGCCCTGTCCGGGCCGGCCATCCTGCTCAGCCCCCTGCGGACCGAGGCGGGGACGGTCGAGGACTACCGGATCGACGCGGCCGCCCCGGAGTCGGTGGACGTGGCCGGGCGGCGGGGCAGGGAGCTCGTGGGGCGCCGGGTCCTGGAGACCTACCCGACCGTGGCGGGCAGCGCCCTGTGGGACGGCTACCTGGAGACGCTGCTGACAGGAGCCGTCTACGAGGGGCTCCCCTTCACCTACCACGAGGTGCTCGCCGGCGTCCCGCACGAGTCGTCCTACTCCGTACGGGCGTCCCGGCTCGGCGACCGCCTGGTGGTGTCCTGGATCCGCCACGACACCAGCGAGCGCGAGGCCCACAGGCTGGCCGACATGCAGCGCCTGGGCAACCTCGGCTGGGCCAGCTGGAACCTGGCCGGCAATACCGTCCTCTGGTCGGAGCAGGTGTACGCCATCTTCGGCCGTGACCCGGCCGAGGGCCCCATGCCCCTCGAGGAGCTGCCCCGGCACCTGGTGCCGGAGGACGTCCTGCCGGTGGCGGCGGCGCTCCGGCAGCTGCTCGGCGACGGCACCGCCATCGACCAGCAGTTCCGCATCGCCACCGCCCAGGGGATCCGCCACCTGCGGTTCGTCGCGGAGGCGCAGACGGACGCCGACAGGACCCCGGTCGAGGCCCACGGCTTCTTCCAGGACCTCACCGCACAGCGGGACGCCGAGATCGCCCTGCGCGAGAGCGAACGCGTCAACCTCGTCCAGCGCGGCATGCTCCAGGCGGAACGCACCCTCGCCGCCCGGCTCCAGGAAACCCTGCTGCCGATCCCCGAGCAGTCCCTGGAACTCGCCGGGCTGCGCGTGGACGTCGCGTACGTGCCCGCCGACCGCGGGGTCAACGTCGGCGGCGACTGGTACAGCGCCATCGAGCTCCCCGACGGGGCGGCCCTCTTCGTCGTCGGCGACGTCGCCGGCCACGGCCTCGCGGCCGTCGGCACCATGGCCCAGCTCCGGTTCACCACGAAGGGCATGACCGTCACCGGATCTGCCCTGCCCGACGTCCTCAGCCGCCTCAACGCCCTGCTCCTGCACAGCACCCCGGACGTGCACGGAGCCACCGCCACCATGGTCATGGGCCGCTACCGGCCCGACGACCACCGGCTGACCTGGGTCAGGGCGGGGCACCTACCGCCGCTGCTGATCCGGGACGGGCGGGCGGAGTTCCTCGGGCAGCCGGAGGGCGGGCTCCTCGGAGCCGCCTTCGAGACCAGGTACGGGCAGGCCGAGATCGAACTCCTGCCGGGTGACCACCTGCTGCTCTACACCGACGGCCTCGTGGAGGTCCCGGGCGAGGACATCGACGAAGGGCTCGCCCGGCTCGCCGCGACCACCCTGCGGCTGGTGTGCAACGGCCGCCACGAAGACCTCGCCCCGACCCTGGCCGCGATGCGGCCGCAGCACCGCGACGACATCTGCGTCCTGGACATCCACGTACCCGACGCATCCTGAGAGGCCGGTCAGCGGCGCCGCCGCCGGGGGCGCCGCTCCTCCTCGTCCTCGGCCTCCTCCTCGTACTCCTCGTCTTCGGGCTCGTACTCCTCTTCGGGTTCTTCGGCTTCCTCGGCTTCCTCGGATTCTTCGGCTTCTTCCGGTTCTTCCTCTTCGTCTTCGTACTCCTCGTCCTCCTCGTCCTCGGGGTACTCCTGCCCGTCCTGCTCGTCCTGTTCCTCGTAGTCCTCCGGCTCCTCCGGTGCCTCGTCGGAGGACTCCTCCTGCTCGATGGCCTCGTCGTGGGTCCGTACGACCTCGCCGTCCCGTATCTCGCCGCGCCAGCCCTCCGGCTCCTCGTCGCCCGACAGGGTCACGTAGCGCACGAAGTGCTTGAGGTCCAGGCGCATCCGACGGCCCTGCGCACGCCAGAGGTTTCCCGTCTTCTCGAACAGACCGGAGGGGTAGTACTCGACGACCAGGAGCACGCGGGTGAGAGACGGGGCGAGCTCGTGGAAGCTGACGCATCCGCGCGTGGTTCCCTTGGCGCCCTCGGAGGTCCACACGATCCGGTCGTCGGGGATCTGCTCCTGGACCGTCGCCTTCCAACTACGGGTGGAGGGGCCCACCTTGACCTTCCAGTCGCTGGTGGTGTCGTCACCCTGGGAAACGCTGCGCACGCCCTTGGCGAAGGAGCCGAACTCCTCGTACTGGGTCCAGTGGTCGTAGGCGGTACGCAGGGGGACGCCGATGTCGACGGACTCCGCGATGTGCGTGGGCTTGGATCCGCTCTTGCGGCCTCTGCCCCCGCCGCCGCCCAGCAGGCCGCCGCCGAGGTCCTTGACCTTGTCCTTCAGGCCGCCGAGCGTACCGCCGACCGCAGCCTTGAGAGGTGAGTCGCCCTTGAGGAGCCGGCCGCCGATGTCGGCCAGCGAGCCGCCGTTCTCGGCGACGTCGGAGAGCTGGTCGGTGAAGTCGCCGAGCTTGTCGGAGGCCTTGTCCGCAAGTTGGTCGGCCTGGGCGGAGAGGTAGCCGCCAAGTTCTTCGAGCAGCTGGTCCATTGCGGACCCTTGGCCGCGCGAGCGGGCTCGGTGGGTGGTGGTGGCCATGGCGCTACCTCCGCGTCGTCGACTTGCGGGCCGACGTCTTCTTCGCCGGCGTGGCGGTCTTCTTGGCGCTGCTGCCGGTGCGCGCCGGCCTGCGCGAGGCGGTCTTCTTCGCCGGGGCCCTCTTGGACGGGGCCCTCTTGGCGGGGGCCCGCTTGGCCGGCGCCTGCTTGGCGGGCGCCCTCTTGGCGGGGGCCCGCTTGGCCGTCGTCTTCTTCGCTGCCGACTTCGGGGCCGCCGTCTTCGCAGCTGCCGTCTTCTTCGCCGCCGGCTTCGGGGCGGCCGCCTTCTTCGCCGGTGCTCCCGTGGACGCCGTCGTCTTCTTCGCCGCCGTCTTCTTCGCCGTCGTCTTCGTGGCTGCTGTCTTCTTGGCCGGCGTCTTCTCGGCCGACGCCTTCCGCGGAGCGGTCTTCTTCGCCGAAGCGGTCTTCTTCGCCGGTGCGCGGCTCGCCTGGGAGTCCGCCTTCTTGGCGGGCGCGGCCCGGCTGCGGGAAGCGGCCTTCTCGGCCGGCTTGTTGCGGGGTGCGGGCTTCCCGGCCGAGGGGGCGCCGCGGCGGGAGCGGGGCGCTGCCCGTGCCCGGCGGGGCTGCTCTTCCTCGGGCTCCTCGGCTTCCTCGGGCTCCACCTCGGACTCCGGCCCTTCGCCCTCTTCTTCCTCTCCCTCCTCTTCCCCCTCTTCCTCTTCCTCTTCGCCCCGCTCGTCGTCCTCGTCCTCGTACTCCTCGTCGCCCTGGTCCTCGTCCTCGTACTCCTCCTCGTAGGGCTCCTCCTCCCCCTCGGCCTCGTCCTCGTAGGGCTGGTCCTCGTAGGCCTCCTCCTCGTCTTCCTCGTACTCGTCCTGCAGCTCCTCCTCCTTCCTCGGCCCGCGGGTGAGTTCGAGCGTGCGCTGGTGGAGGGTGTCGGCCAGGTCGGAGAGCTGGCGGTTGGCCGCTGCGGTCAGGGCCTTGCGGCCCGCCTGGAGGGCCTCGCCGCGCACCTGCTCACCGAGTTCGGCGACCTGCGGCATCTCGGCGAGTTTGCGCAGTCCCTGGGTCATGAGCTGGCCCGGTTCGAGGCCGAACCTGCGGCCTGCGATGTAGGTGGCCAGCGACAAGGCCATGCGGCCCTTTTTCGCTCGGCCCAGTAGGTAGCCCCCAGTGATGGCGGCGGCCAAGGCGATCTTGCTCGTGTCCTCCATCAGCCTGGTCCTTTCCGAAGGCGGTGGACAGTCGGGCCGTGACCCGAGCGGTCCCTAGAGGCCTGCTCACGCCGCCGCGCAATATGCACGGATATGCGAAGAAAGTTCCACCTCCGGGGTGTGACGGGCGTAGGCGCGGGGAGAGGCCTTAAGCCAGGGAGTTTCGGTTCCGAGGGAGCAGATGGCCTTGCCGCAACCCGCACGGCGCCGGCGCAGTCCGGCGCAGGACGACGGCGAACAGCCGACCACCAGGCCCGCACGCAGGTCAGCGGCCGACCGCCGGCGGGGTGTGCCGGTGGCGTCCTCGGCCCTGCGGGCCGCCGTGGAGCAGTTGGCGGACCTGCTGGGCATGCGGCCCGAGTCGGTGTCCTCGCTGAGACCGACGGAGGAGGGCTGGGAGGCGGTGGTGGAGGTGCTCGAGCTGGCACGCATCCCCGACACCACCAGCGTCATGGGCAGCTACACGGTGACGCTGGACGATGAGGGCGAACTGGTGTCCTTCGAACGGACCCGGAGGTACAGCCGGGGCATGATCGACCGGCCGGACGGCTGACACCGGACGGGACGGCCGGGAAGGGAAGCGCCATGACGATAGTGCCGCAAGGAGCGGGCGGGAACCTCAGCCGCAGTGGTGGCGGAGGCACCAGCAGCCTTTACGACGTTCTGGAACTCATCCTCGACCGGGGACTGGTCATCGACGCCTTCGTGCGCATCTCCCTGGTCGGGATCGAGCTCATCAAGATCGACGCACGCATCGTCGTGGCCAGCGTCGACACCTACCTCCGCTTCGCCGAGGCCTGCAACCGGCTGGACCTGGAGGCGGGCCGCAAGGCCCCCGCCCAGCTGCCGGACGTCGTCGGCAAGGTGGTCGAAGGCGGCAGCAGCGGCAAGACCAAGGGCGCCCTGAGCGGCGCAATGGAGGCCGTGACGCAGTCGCTGACCGGTCGCGGCAGTGACGAGGAGGAGCCGGAGGAGGAAGAGCGCGAGCCGGAGGAGGAAGAGGAACAGCAGCCGGTCCGTCGACGGAGGTCCACCCGCCGGCCGGTGCACCGCGAGAGGGAGTGACCCATGGCCGTCTACGTCTACGCCGTCACCCTGCGCGACCACCCCTGCCGCCTGGACGGGCTCACCGGCGTCGGCTCGGACACCCCTCCCGTGCGCTCGCTGCAGACGCAGGAGCTGCAGGCGGTGGTCAGCGACATCGACGAGGAGGTCCGCCCCAAACGTCGGGACCTCGCCGCCCACCAGGCGGTCCTGGACCGGCTCCTGGAGGACGGGACCCCGCTGCCGTTGCAGTTCGGGTACACCGCCGCGGACGACGAGTCCGTACTCCGGGTCCTGGAGGAGGACTCGGCCACGTACCTCGATGCCCTGGCCGGGGTGCAGGGGTGCGTCGAGTACAACGTCAAGGCCGGGCGGGAGGAGGACCTCCTCCTGCGGGAGATCCTGGACGACTCCCCCCGGGCGCGCCTGCTCAACGAGGAGATCCGCGCCGGGGCCTCGGACCCCAGACTGTCGCTGGAGCTGGGGCAGCTGGTCGCGGCCGAGGTCGAGGTACGGCGCACGAACACCTCCACCGAGGTGATCCGGGCGCTGGCGCCCCTGGCCCGCGAGCACGTGCTCCACACGCCCACCGGCGAGGACTTCCTCAACCTTTCGCTGCTGGTGCCGCGGGACGAGGAGGACGCCTTCCTCGACGCCCACGCCGAACTGGCCCGGGACCTCGAGGCCGGTGTCCGGACCCGGGTGGCGGGACCGCTGCCCCCGTACAGCTTCGTACCGTAGGAACGGGCGCGGGAAGGCCATGGGAAGGCCATGGGAAGGCCGTAGGAAGGAGCGCAGGCCATGGGTCTGCTGGGCAAGCTGATCACCGCCCCGCTCTTCCCCGTGCGCTCCGTGGTGTGGGTGGCGCAGCGCGTGACGGAGAAGGCCGAGGCCGAGTACTACGACCCCGCCCCCGTGTGGGCCGCGCTCGCCGAGCTCGCGCGGCAGCTGTCCGACGGGGAGATCGACCAGGAGACGTTCGACCGCGAGGAGGACGCGCTGCTCGACCGCCTCCAGGAGATCGAGGAGTACCTCCACCGCAACCGGTGAGTGACGAGACCCGTCGGAGGCGAATGCCGTGTCTGATTCCCTGTCCCACAGGCTCGATGCGCGCCCCGCCATGGCGGGCTACCCGCCCGGCGGCTCCTCGGCCAGCCTCGCCGACATCCTCGAACGCGTGCTGGACAAGGGCATCGTCATCGCCGGCGACATCCGCATCAACCTGCTCGACATCGAGCTCCTGACCATCAAACTGCGCATCCTGATCGCCTCCGTCGACAAGGCGAAGGAGATGGGCATCGACTGGTGGGAGCACGATGCGTCGCTGTCCTCCGGGGCCTCCCGGCGCGAGGCGGACCGGTCGCTGGCCGCCGAGAACGAGCGTCTGCGCGCCGAACTGGAACAGCTGCGCCGGGCGACCGGGGCGGAGCCCGGTGCTCTGCCCCGCGGGGCGGAGGTGGAGCCCGAGGAGGAGCCCGAGGAGGAGGCTGTGGAGGAACCCTCCGTACGGCCCACAAAGAAGCGCAGGCCTCCGCGATGAACGACGCCCCGGCCACCCCGGCCCCCACCCTCACGTACGTCTACGCGGTCTCCGCGCCCGTGCCCGCGCTGGGAGAGGTCCTGGCGGCCCTGAAGGGCGTGGCAGGCACCCCCGTCACCCTTCTCCCGCCCTCCGGCCCCGTGTCGTTCACCGTCAGCGACGTCCCCCGCGCCGACTTCGACGAGGAGGCCCTCAAGGCACACTTCGAGGACCTCCGCTGGCTGGAGGACACCGCGCGGGCCCACCACCGTGTCATCGAGGTGCTCGCCTCGCACACCACCGTCCTGCCCCTGCGCATGGCGACCCTCTACCAGGACAGCGCGAGCGCCCTGGACGCCCTGCGGGCCCAGAGCGGGGCCTTCGCTGCGCAGCTGGCCCGGCTGAGCGGCCACGCCGAGTACGGCGTCAAGATCTACGTACGTCCGGCCGACCGGCCCGCGGCCGAGCCGGCACCGGCGGCCGCGAGCCCCGGCAAGGCGTACCTGGCCGCGCGGCGGGCCCAGCACCATGCCCACGAGGACCACTACCGGCAGGCGCAGCTGGCCACCGAACGGATCGCCGACCTGGCCCGCCGCCATACCGCGGGCCTGGTGCGCCACCCCGCCCAGAGCGGGCCGCTCGCCGCCTCCGCAACGGAGGAGAACGTCCTCAACGACGCCTACCTCGTGGCCGACCCCCAGGCCGACGCCTTCCGGGCGGCGGTCACCGGTGCGGCGCAGGACCTCCCCGGGATCCGCATCGAGGTGACCGGCCCCTGGGCCCCCTACTCCTTCGCAGCACCATGACCCCCGCCGACCGTCCCGCTGCCGTCCCACCCGGTACCGCCCTGCCCGCCCGGCAGGTGGCCCTCGTCGACCTCCTCGACCGGCTCCTGGCGGGCGGTGTGGTCATCACCGGCGACATCGTCCTCTCCATCGCCGACATCGACCTCGTACGGATCTCCCTGCGCGCCCTGATCAGCTCGGTCTCCACCGCGGACGGTGAGCACCATGGCCCCTGACATCCCGGACCTCCGCGCGATCGGCGACACGATGGCCGAAGCCCTCAGCCTGCTCCCCGCCACCCCGGCCGAGACGGCGGAGGCGACGGCCGCCCCCTCCCCCGGCCACCGCATGCGCACCAACCCCGACACCGTGGCGGAGGACCTCGTCAAACTCGTCCTGACCCTCGTGGAGCTCCTGCGCCAGCTGATCGAACGCCAGGCCCTGCGCCGCGTCGAAGCGGGCGGTCTCACCGACGCTCAGGAGGAGGAGCTCGGCGCCACCCTCCTGGCCCTCCACGACCGCATGACGGACCTTTGCGCCCAACACGGCTACACCCTCGCCGACCTCAACCTCGACCTGGGCCCCTTGGGCACCCTTCTTCCCCCCTCCACCTGAACACCGCCGCCGGGGGGGGCAGCCCCACCCGGAACGGGTGGGTGGCCGCATCGTGGCGGGTGGGCTCCTGCGCAGATGCTGGGTCCGGCGTAAGTCGCCGGATTTCCCGACGGTTCCACAGGAGTTGACGTGCGTGAGCAAAGCGGGCAGGGGTGGCGTTCTTCCGGACGGCGCGGTGGGCGGCGCAGGTTCGTGTCGGGTGCGGTCGCGGTGGCCCTCGCAGGGGTGGCGACGGTTGCTCTGGCGCCGCCGGCGGTGTCCGCCGGTGCCCGGCCGGACGGTGTCCGGCCGGCACTGGAGGCCCTGGTCCACTCCGACGGGCTGCCCGCCGCGCTGGCGAGCGTCCAGGGGCTCGACGGGCGCCTGCGCACGTACACCGCGGGGGTCGGCGACCTGGCCACCGGCTCCGAGGTGCCCGGTGACGGCCAGGTCCGCGTGGGCAGCAACACCAAGACGTTCACCGCCGTGGTCGTGCTGCAACTGGTCGGCGAGGGGAGGATCCGACTCGACGACCCGGTCGACACCCATCTGCCGGGCCTCGTACGCGGAGCGGGGATCGACGGGCGCCGCATCACCGTCCGTCAGCTCCTCCAGCAGACCAGCGGACTGCCCGACTACACCAGGGCCGACCTGCAGCCCCGGTACTACGACCCCCGCGAACTCCTCGGCTTCGCCCTCCGGTACGAGGCCGACTTCGCGCCCGGGGCGAAATGGGCGTACAGCAACACGAACTACGTGCTGGCCGGCCTGATCGTCCAGGAGGTCACCGGCCGCCCACTCGCCGAGGAGATGGACCGGCGCATCATCCGGCGCCTCGGCCTGCGCCACACATCCTTCCCCGCTCCGGGCGAGGTGACCCTCCGCGCGCCCCATCCCCACGGGTATGACCGGGATGCGGCGGACGGGCCACTGCGCGACGTCACGGACATGGATCCCTCCTGGGCCTGGGCGGCGGGCCAGATCGTCTCCACCAACTCCGACCTCAACCGGTTCTTCAGCGCGCTGATCGCCGGCCGGCTCCTTCCCGCCGCGCAGCTCGACCAGATGCGTACGACCGTCCCCGCCGGACACCCCTTCGGCTCCGGCGCCCGCTACGGGCTCGGGCTCGTCAGCACGCCGCTGTCGTGCGGCGGTGTCGCCTGGGGCCACGGCGGCAGCTTCCCCGGGTACGAGACCCGGGGCGGCGTCACCGGCGGCGGGCGCGCCGCTCATGTCGCGGTGACCGCCAGGCCGTCCGACGGGGCGGTCATGGAGCGGCTGGAGGGGGTCGTGGATGCGGCCCTGTGCCGCTGAACGGGCCTTCCGGCTCAGGTGTGGCTGATGACGACCTTGCCGAAGGCGTCGCCTGCGGCGTAGTGGCGGTAGGCGTCCGCGGCCTCGTCGAAGAGGAAGACGCGGTCGATCAGGGGGCGCAGCCCGCGGGCCTCGATGAGGGCGTTCATGGCGGTGAACTGGGCGCGGCTGCCGACGGCCACACTGCGGATGGTCGCGCCGGCGGCGAAGAGGGCGCGGGGGTCGAGGGGCGGGGCGGTCTTGCCGACGAAGCCGACGCAGGCGATGGTGCCGGCCAGGGCGATGGCGCGGACCGACTCGTGGAGGAGGCCGGCGACGTCGACGATGCGGTCGGCGCCGCGGCCGCCGGTGAGGGTGCGGACCTCGTCGGCCCAGTCGGGGGTCGCCACGTAGTCGACGACGTGGTCGGCGCCGAGCTCGCGCAGACGTGCGGCCTTGGCGGGGCTGCTGGTCGTGGCGATCACGCGGGCGCCGAGCGCCTTGGCGAACCGGAGCGCGAAGAGGGAGACGCCGCCGGAACCCTGCACCACGACGGTGTCGCCGGGGCGGACGCCGGCTCCGTCGCCGGTGAGCGCGTTCCACGCGGTGACCGCAGCGCAGGGCAGGGTCGCGGCTTCCTCGTAGGTCAGGTGTGCGGGAACGGCGACGAGTGAGTCCGCGTCCACCACGGCAAGTTCGGTGAGCATGCCGTCCAGCGAGCCGCCGCGCTGGGGAAGGTGCTCGACGGCGAACGGCCCGTCCTGCCAGGAGGGGAAGAGCGTGGCCGCGACGCGGTCACCGACGCGTACGGTGTGCACGCCCGGGCCGACTGCGACCACGTCGCCGGCGCCGTCCGAGACGGGGACGACGTCCGGCTTGACCGGCAGGACGTACGTCCCGTCGAGCACCATGAGTTCGCGGTAGCTCAGGGAGGTCGCGCGCACCGCCACCAGGGCCTGGCCGGGGCCCGGCTCGGGGGTGGCGTGCTCGCGGACGGCCAGGCCGGACAGTCCGGCCCCGCTGTGTGACAGGTGGTAGCTGCGCATCGGGGTCATACCTCCGCGGTCTTGCTGAAGCCGAGGGCCTCGACGATGAGGCCGTCGACGACCCGCATGACGTTCACGCCGCTCACCCAGTCCTGGGGGCCCTCCCCGAACCGGTAGTTCCACAGGATCGTTGCGCGGTCGCCCGCCACGATCACCTCCTGCGGCGTGAACTGCGTGCCGAGGTCCTCGACGAGCGCCGTCCACCACGCCGTACAGGCCTCGCGCCCGACGACCCGCTCGCCGGTGGGTGCGGGGCGGACGCTCTCCATGACGCAGTCCTCGGCGATCAGGTCGGCCAGGAGGCCGGCCTCGTGCTGGGTGAACGCGCGGTTGAAGCGCTCGATGACCTCGGTGGTGGTGCGGACGAGCATGACTCCTCCTCAAAAGAGATCGACCATTCGGTCTACTTCAATAGATAGACCGGTTGTTCTACTGCGTCAAGGGCTGCCACAATGCCGGCATGACCGCCTCCGCCGCCAAGCCGGGACCTCGCGAACGACTGCTGCTCGCCGCCCAGGAGCTGACCTACGCCCAGGGCGTCGGTGTCGGCGTCGACGCCCTGCTCAAGGCGGCCGGCGTCGCCCGGCGCTCGCTGTACGAGCACTTCGGGGGCAAGGACGGGCTCATCGCCGAGGTGCTGCGCCGCAGCACGGCCGAGGACGAACAGCAGTACCGTGCGACGATGGCCGCCGCGGGCGACGACCCCCGGGCCCGGCTCCTCGCGGTGGTCGACCGGCTCGGGCGCATCGCCTCCGACCCCGGCTTCCACGGCTGCCGGTACCTCGCCGCCGACCTCGCGCTCACGGACCCGGCCCACCCCGGGCACGAGGTCACCCGGACCTACCGGCGCGCCCTGCACCGCCTGTTCGCCGACGAGTTCGTCGCCCTGGGGCACGCGCGCCCGTCCTTCGCCGCCGACCAGCTGCTCATCCTCGTCGACGGGCTCCTTGCCGCCGGTGCGACCCGCCCGGACAGCAGTCCCGCCCCCGCCTCCCGCGAACTCGCCGAGCACATCATCGACTCGGGCCTTCGCGCGTGAGCCGGCCCGCCGGCCGGTGACCGGGCCGTCGCGCCCGGTCACCGTCCTGCCGCGGTCAGGCCGGGGTCAGGCCGCGGTCAGGCCGCGGTCAGGCCGCCGACTGCCCGCCGGTGGACCCCGGTGCGGCGATCGCGTGTTCCGCGGCCCGGCTGACCTGCTCCCATGCGGACCAGGTGTCCATCCGCCGCCGCGCCATGTCGAACGCGACGTCGTAGACCATGCTGCCCAACAGGAGGCGCAGCGGGGGCTCGTCGCTGTCGACGAGCTTCAGCAGGGCCTGCGCCGCGAGCTTCGGGTCGCTGTCGACCGACCCCTCGGCAAACTGCTTCTGCAGCTCCTCCCGCAGCGGCCCGTACGCCTCCAGCGGGCTGGTGCTGCTCATGGCGGTGTAGAGGTCGGTCCAGTAGCCGCCGGGCTGGATGATGCTCACCTTGACCCCGAAGCCGGCCGCCTCCATGGCGAGGGCCTCGCTGAGCCCTTCGAGCGCGAACTTGCTGGCGCTGTAGAGGCCGGTGCTCGGGAAGCCGCCCAGCGCCGCGATGCTGGAGACCTGGACCAGGTGACCGGAGCCCTGCGCGCGCAGCGTGGGCATCACCGCCTGGGCCACCCACAGCGCCCCGAAGAAGTTGAGCTCCATCTGCGCCCGGGCCTCGGCCTCGGTGAACTCCTCGACCATCCCCATCGACAGCGAGCCGGCGTTGTTGACGACGATGTCGAGCCGCCCGAAGTGCCCCACGGCCTCGGCGACGGCCGCGAACACCGCAGCGCGGTCGGTCACGTCCATGCTCAGGGGCAGGACGCGCCCGGGGTGGGCGGCGGCCAGCTCCTCCAGCGGCGCGGCGGTCCGTGCGGCGATCGCCACCCGGTCCCCCGCGGCCAGTGCCGCATCGGCGAAGGCGCGGCCGAGACCCCGGCTGGCGCCGGTGATGAACCAGACGCGGCCGGTGTTGTCGTCTGCGGTCGGCATATGTGGTACTCCCCTGTCGATAGCCGAGACGTTTCGTCTCACTGAATGGTCATACGGAGCTCCTGAACACCGCCCGGAAACGGGTCGGTTCAGAAGTTGATCATGTGACCGGCGATGCCGTGGATCGCTTCCTTCACGGCCTCGCCGAGCGTCGGGTGGGCGTGGATGTTGCGCGCCACCTCGTGCACGGTCAGGTCCCACTGCTGGGCCAGGGTCAGCTCGGGCAGCAGCTCCGTGACGTCGGGGCCGATGAGGTGGGCGCCGAGGAGTTCGCCGTGCGTGGCGTCGGCGACGATCTTCACGAAGCCGGTCGGGTCGCCCAGCCCGTGGGACTTGCCGTTGGCGGTGAACGGGAAGCTGGCGACCTTGACGTCGTAGCCCTTCTCGCGGGCCTGCTTCTCCGTCCAGCCGAAGCTGGCGATCTGCGGCTGGCAGTAGGTGGCCCGCGGGATCATCGGGTAGTCGAGCTCCATGGTCTCGGCGTCCGCGATGGTCTCGGCGGCGACGACGCCCATCGCCTCGGCGGTGTGCGCGAGCATCAGCTTCGCGGTCACGTCGCCGATGGCGTAGATGTGCGGCACGGAGGTGCGGCAGCGGCCGTCGACGTCGATCGCACCGCGCTCGGTGAGGGCGACGCCGGTGTTCTCCAGACCGTAGCCCGAGACGTTGGGCGCGAAGCCGATGGCCTGCAGCACCTTGTCGGCCTCGAGGACCCGCTGTGCGCCGTCCTTGCCGGTGACGGTGACACGGACCTGCGGGCCGGACTCGTCGATCGACTCGACCCGGGTCGAGGTGAGCACGTCGATGCCGAGCTTGCGGTACTGCTTGGCCAGTTCCTTGGAGACGTCCTCGTCCTCCAGCGGGGCGATCCGGTCCAGGAACTCGACGACGGTGACCTTCACCCCGTAGTTGTGCAGGACGTAAGCGAACTCGATCCCGATCGCGCCGGCGCCCGCGATGACGATCGACTGCGGCAGGTCGTCGGCAAGGATCTGCTCCTCGTACGTCACCACGCGCGCGCTGCGGGCGGTGCCGGGCAGCAGACGCGGGGTGGCCCCCGTGGCGATGATGCAATGGCCGAAAGTGATCGTTTGCGCGGTGCCGTCGACCTTGTTCACCTGGAGCGTGTCTGCGTCGAGGAAGGTGCCCCGGCCGTCGAACTCGGTGATCGCGTTCTTCTTCATCAGGTAGTGGACGCCCTTGACCCGGCCGTCGGCGACCCGGCGGCTGCGCCGGAACGCCTCGCCGTAGTCGAAGGAGACGGTGCCGTCGACCTTGATGCCGAAGGTCTTGGCCTCGTGCTGGAAGATGTGGGCGAGCTCGGCGTTGCGCAGCAGCGCCTTGGTCGGAATGCAGCCGACGTTCAGGCAGACGCCGCCCCAGTACTTCTCCTCGACGACCGCGACCTGCAGGCCCAGCTGGGCGGCGCGGATGGCGGCGACGTAACCGCCGGGGCCGGCCCCGAGTACGACGACATCGAAGTGCGTGTGCATGTGAATTCCTCAGAGTCGGAAGCAGGGGTGCCAGGATCCCCCGGTCCAGGGCGGAAGTTGGCCGGACGCGCCGCGAACACGCCAAACCGTCAAGGCGGTCAGGAGCCCGACGACCACCCCGACCCGGAGGGCGGCGCCGAGGTCGCCCGGACTCCGGCGTGACGCCGGCGTGACGCCGGCGCTGCGGCGAACGCGCTTCTCCTGCCGGCACACAGCCTCCCCTGAGGCCGTGGCGGGATCAACGCAAAGATCGTGCACCGATCGATAACGCGGCGGTTATCGCAGGAGCGGGTCGCAACCCGCCATCCGCGCCGAATGTCGACAACGGCCTTAAATCGCCGCTTAGTTATGCCCAAAAGGTGACTGTCTGCAGTCTGACGTGTTCGGATAGCAATGACCCGGCGCCTGGAACGGCCTGCCGACGGTCGGCGGGGATCCCAGCGTGTCCCGAAAGGAACCCCTCATGGTCCGCACCCGTTACGCCGCCGCTCTGGCCACCATGGCCTTCACCGCCCTGGCGGTCACCGCGAGCCCCGCCTCGGCCGCGCCCGGCGACACCGCCACCATGTGCTCCAGCACGCTCACCCCGGACGGCTGGGTGGACGTCCAGTGGTGGAACAGCGGCGGCTGCGGCTCCGGCTTCAACCCCAACACCAAGCAGATCAAGGACCTCCGCGGCTACCCGGTCGGGACCCAGGTCAACGCCTGCGCCTCCACCTGGGCGCCCGCCGGCTGGACCGTCGTCAGCAGCTACTACTCCGCCGGCTGCCGCTACTCCTCCGTCCCCAGCTTCAACGCCAACACCTGGACCCTGAAGCGCACCTCCTGACCCCCTCCCGCACCTGCCACCGGGCGCCGGGGGGCGGGGGCCCCCCGGGGCCCCCCCCCCCCCCACGCCACCGCCGTCCGCTATCCGACCGGTTCGCCGACGGGCTCGATCACCACG
>NZ_JBEZVK010000044.1:0-1487 GCF_040636955.1 Streptomyces sp. NPDC032472 | reverse complement strand
CACCGCCTCCCCCCGCCCCGCACTGTCCCCGGGGGGCGGTGTGTGGCGGCCCCCCCCCCCCCGGCCCCCCGGCGCCGTCACCGCTGCCGCCCGGGGCGTTTTCAGGAGGCGCGGTGGTAGTACTGGGCGAGCCGGGCCAGGGCGACGGCGCCCAGGAGCAGTCCGAAGTCGCGCAGCGCGATGTCGTAGTAGCCGGGGATCGTCAGCAGGTTGACGATGATGCCCGCCAGCCAGCCGGCCACCAGCCAGCCGCCGAAGCGCGGGGCGACGGCCACCACGATGCCGGCGACGATCTCGATCACGCCGACCGCGTACATGGCGGCCTGGGCGCTCCCCGGGACGATGTCGTTGATCCAGGGCGCGAGGTACATCGGCCAGTCGACGAGCAGGTTGGCGAACTTGTCCAGGCCGAACAGGAGCGGGGCCACCGTGAATCCGGCGCGCAGGATCAGGAAGGCCTGGCGACCGGGATCGGCAAGGCCGGCGCCCCGACGGGTGACGGGGGCGGGGGTCGTGGACGTCATGACAGCCTCCTTCTAAAAGCAGCCTTCATTAACGATAGAATCCCCGATTCCGTCTTTAGTCAAGAGCCATTGGTTTTACACTGGCAGCGTGGACCACCCGAAGGACACAGAGGACACGACGCACCGCCTGAGCTCGGACGTCTCCGCGATCGCCGCCCTCGACGAGCCGACCCGCAGCCGCCTCTACGCGTACGTGGGCCGCCAGCCCGCACCCGTCAGCCGCGACGAGGCCGCCGAGGCACTGGGCCTCGCGCGGCAGACCGCCGCGTTCCACCTGGACCGCCTGGCCCAGGAGTCGCTGCTCGACGTCGTCTACGAACGGCGTACGGGACGCACGGGCCCCGGGGCCGGCCGGCCGGCCAAGCTCTACCGGCGCTCGCCCCGGCACATCGAGGTCAACCTGCCCGACCGGCGCTACGAGCTGGCCGGCCGGCTCCTCGCCCAAGCCGTCGAGGAAGCGGAGGCGACCGGCGAGCCGGTCCGCGCAGTGCTGCACCGCAAGGCCGAGGAGCTCGGCACCCAGCTGGGCCGGCAGTCCACGGCCGGCATCGTCGAGGTGCTCGAACGCAACGGCTTCGAGCCGCGGCACGAGGGCGGTGCCATCGTGCTCGCCAACTGCCCCTTCCACGCTTTGGCCCGCGAGCACACCCGGACCGTCTGCGGCATGAACCTCCATCTCCTCGGCGGCCTCCTCGACGGCCTCGGCGAGGACCGCTTCGAGGCCCGCCTGGCGCCCGAGCCGGGCCGGTGCTGCGTCCGCCTGGAGCCCCCGGCCCCCCAGCAGGACCGCCCTTAGAGGTCGTTTCATTTGGTGAGGCGGCGGTGGCAGATGAGGGCTGCGGCTATGCCGACGAACGCGAGGAAGTGCTCTGCCTTGCGTTCGTAGCGGCGGTGGAGCCGACGGCAGCCGGCGAGCCAGGACACGGTCCGCTCGACGACCCACCGGTGGCGGCCGAGCCGCTG